>JALHPA010000094.1 GCA_022842745.1 Pirellulales bacterium | reverse complement strand
AAATTCATGGGCGAGGCGGTCGCCGCAGGCGAGCCATTCTTCGCTTGGTACGCCCCAAGTCGCATGCACATCTACACCCACCTGCGTCCGGGCCGGGAGAAACTCGCCGCTCCGCACTCATCCGAGTTGGACATCTACGGCAGCGGAATGATCGAACACGACATGCAAGTCGGCGACTTGCTCAAGACACTTGACGCGCTGAGGGTCGCGGAGAACACCATTGTGATCTACACCACGGACAACGGGGCCATGGCTTCCTGGTGGCCCGATGGCGGCACCACGCCGTTCCGCAGTGAAAAAGCCACGACCTGGGAAGGTGGGGTGCGCGTGCCGTTCTTGGTCCGCTGGCCGGCGAAAATCGCGAAGGGGAAAGTGTCCAACGGCATTCAAGAACACCTAGACGTGTTCACCACCCTCGCCGCAGCGGCCGGAGTGCCGGATGTGGCCAAGGAACTGAAGGAATCGCACAAAGTACATGTCGACGGCGTCAACAACCTTGCCCACTGGACGGGGGACGCTCCTTCCGCCAGAAACCTGGTGTATTACTACAACGAAGCGGACCTCTGTGCGATCCGCATCGGCAACTGGAAATCCCATTTCCAAAGCCGAGACGGATTCTTTGACTACAACAAGCCGGCGGCGTTGGTCTTCAATCTCCGCATGGACCCCATCGAGAAACACGACGGGCAGAAGAACAACGATATCGCTATGAAGCTCGGCGTAGCCTGGGGCGGGCAGGTGCAAGACGCGCTCGCCGCCCATCTGGCGTCCTTGAAGGAGTTCCCGCCTCGGCAGAAGGGCGGAACATTGAAACCTGGCCCGCGCTGATCATTGCCCGGCTCTTCAGCCCTGGTCAAGGTCGCCTCGCCACAACCTTTCACGAGATTTCGCAGCCCGCAAGGCTCAATACTTGACGGTCATATTCACCAGGCCCCCGACCCAAGTTGAGGCATCGGTGACTAGATCCCGTAGTCCCCGTCCGGGGATCGATACGGCGATCCCGGACGTCAGAAACAAGTGCTCCGACACAACTCGTGTGTGTTCAAGGTAGAAGTCATCCGACAGATGCGGAGTGGCAACTCCTGAAACCAGCGAGGGCTCGCCTCCAGTCACGGTGAATCGCCCTGCCTGTCCAAATTGGATCGGACTGTTGGTCTCCTCAGCCCGGATGTGCCAATAGTAGAACGCCACGAAATCGCGAGCGGTTATGGTCAGATTTAAATTGACTCGGTGAGCGAGCACGTTCGAGTTCAAGAAGCTGAACGAACCATTGCTGCCGGTGGCCCACAGGGGCGGAGCGCCCTCATAGTACAGCGGGTCGAATTTCTCGTATCGCGCGGTCTCGGGATCGTCTCCGCTAAACCATCGAAAGGCATAAACCAATCGCGGTTTCAATCGGGCTTGCTTATGGGCATAACCGGTTTCTAGGCTGTAGGCGTCCGCCGCCATTTCAATTCGCTCATTCCACTGGTGGGCATAGTCGGCCGCGATGTGCCAGTCCCCCTGATCGTCGCTTACTGGATTCCATCGGCCGTAGAAGTGGACCGTATTCAGCCCCTGCCGACCGTCCGGAATGAGCTGGATCGGAGCAGCCACGTAGGGAAACATCGATTCAAACACATTTAGATAGGCGATACCTAACGCTTGATCCGCCCCCAGTTTCCATTCGAGTTTGGCGCCAGCCAAGCGAGTGAAACTGTCCGCGGAGGGCAGTTCGTTGGGTTTGAGGTAAAGTCCATCAATACCCAGCTTCCCATGCGTCCACCGCACCAGCCCCGCCTCTTCCCACGCCCGCCGGGCAAACGTTGTCGTGGCGCCGCGTTCAAATCCGTTGGCCGCTCCCACCGAAATCAGCATTCCTGATCCGATCTTGTACGGTTGCCGACCATAAGAGATGTCGAGCGAGGACTCGTTGGTAGGGGGGCGGAATTGTGCGCCGAGATAGGCGTCTTCGACCGACCATAGCCCACGATTCCCCTGTTCAAACACGTCCTTGCCAATATTGCCAGATCCGACATAAGAAACTCCGGAATACGGCGAGAGCCAATCCGTGGTCGAAACGTCCGCCCGGATCCCAGGCTTAATCCAAAGCTCCGCCCAGGCGCGATCTGGCTTATATTCAGCGTCGGGAGCAAACTGCTCGGATAGATTCCACCAAGATCCCGTCACGCCAGACTGCTGAAAAACAGAGTCGAGACTGACTTTGACTCGCGTCGATTCGGCTGTAAACAGTAGCGGATCCGCAGATGTAGCGGGAGCGGTTGCGGCTGCGGGTTCGGCGGACGAATCCCCACTCTCAGATTGACCGCCGTTTGTTGAGTCACCATTCGCGACACTCGATTCTTGAGAGTCGCGACCTTCATTGGTAGCTGTTGCAGTCGGCCAATCGTTCGGGTCGGCGAGCGATCGGCAAAAACCGCCCAGTGCCAGGAAAAGACCAAGCGTTAAACAAACAACGACGGGCCATTTTCCTGGTGCTCCGGTTCGCGGGATTCCATGCTTGTCGGGCATCTCCCTCATTCCCAAATGCTGAGCAAGATCACGAACCGAAATCGGGCGTTCCAACCACGCCATCTAGGTGCGCTGAAACGCAATATCCCCACCAGTTTGCTTTATCGTCATAACCCTCAAACTTCCTGCTGTCGAAATCCGATTTCTTGCACGATCAGCAATGATCCTCAAGATTCGCCGGTCCTAACCAGCCTAAAACGGACTCTTGCAATGCCTCCGAGAAAAGGGCGACGACCTTTGAACACCGCAACCACTTGTACTAAAATCACTTATGAGCCATCCAAGCATCGAGTTGGCAAAGGTTGCGATCATCGGAACGGAGATCCAAACATTGTGCTTTTGTCGTAAAGCCTTGCCCCTCTTCAGGAAACAACCCTATCGAGGATCACCCTGAGCAGCTTCAATTGCTGTCGGCGGCAGAACGGATCGCTGAAACGGTCCTGCGGGCTTTTAGCGGATGCCCTTGAAGCAGCAGGAAACCTTCGGTCGCAACCGAGCATCTCCTCGCTTGGGTTTACGGTTCTTACGTTGCTCGTTTTTGGTTACAGTAATCCCTTCCAACGGCTTAACGTTGACGGCCTCACTTCGGCGACTCGCCACCGTATCAAGCGCCATGCCGGCAGACAACTTGGGATTTGAACTGGACGGATTCTCCGGGATTGCCCGCCTGTTTCCGCTGCCCAATTTGGTGATGTTCCCGCACGTCATGCAGCCGCTGCACATCTTCGAGCCGCGTTACCGCGCGTTGCTGGAAGAAGCGTTGGAAATGGACAAGCTGATCGGGATCGCACTGCTTTCCGAAGGCTGGGAGGCCGAGTACGAAGGGCGTCCCCCCTTGCGGCCCATCGCCTGCTTGTGCCGAGTGGCCCACTCCCAGCGCACCGAGCAGGGCACATACAACATCCTCGCCCTCGGCATCGAGCGGATTCAAATCGTCCGCGAGCTCCCGCCCCACAAGCTCTTCCGCGAGGCGGAGGTGCAAATCCTCGCCGATGTTTATCCGGATTCCACCGCTTCCCACCGGATTCAATTGCAGCAAGAATTGCTTGACCACTTCAAGCAGTCGCTGCCCCAAATCCCCCAGGTCCACGAGCAATACGAGCAGTTGCTGTCCGCCCAAATTCCCCTGGGAACGCTCACCGATCTGATCGGCTATTCGCTCGACCTCCCGATTCCAGAGCGGGAGCGGCTGTTGGCCGAACCCAATGTCGATTTGCGGGCCGCCTTCTTGCTGGATCGCCTCACATTGAAGCACAGCGTCCCCCGTTCCAGCCCGCCGACATTCCCACCCGATTTTAGTCACAATTAGCCCAGTCAATCCATTCGTCAGCGATGGTCGCCAGGCACAGACCGAACGGCGGGTTTCCGCCCAGGTTCGGCCCTCCACCTGCATTGTCCCGCATACTTCTCCCCAGTCATTCGAGGCAGCATGGCCCCTGATCCCGATCTTGATCCCGATACTTCGCCCGCTCCACATGCTCCCGACCCCCACCCGGTGGATCTGCCGCGCATCGAGCGTGCCGTGCGTGAGATCCTGGCCGCCGTCGGCGAAGACCCACAGCGCGAAGGTTTATTGGAAACCCCGGCCCGCGTCGCGCGGATGTACGCCGAACTGTTCTCCGGACTCCACGCCGATCCGCGAACCCATCTCCGCAAGTTTTTCCGCGAACAGTACGACGAGTTGGTGTTGGTGCGGGATATCAGTTTTAACAGTATGTGCGAGCACCACTTGCTGCCATTCATGGGCACGGCGCACATCGGTTACATCCCCGACGGCAAGGTTCTCGGCCTGAGCAAGTTGGCCCGCGTCGTCGAGGTCGTGTCCAAACGCCCCCAGGTCCAGGAGCGAATGACCGAGACAATCGCCAACCTCCTCATGGAAGAGCTGAATGCCAAGGGAGTCGCCGTCGTCGTGGAAGCGACCCATTCCTGCATGACCATTCGAGGTATCCGCAAACCCGGCAGCCTCTGCGTCACCTCCGCCATGAAAGGACTGTTCCGCGCCAACCTCTCCAGCCGTTCGGAAGTCATGACGCTCATCTACGGCGGGCGGCGGTAGCATGGAATTGCTGGCGGAGTTTTGCCTGCGACTGACATTTGGGCTGGCGCTCGCCATGGCGCTAACGCCCCCCTCCAAGGTCAACAGCGGATTCTTCCGCAATCACTCGTACGTACTGCTGGGATTGTCCGTACTGGCCCTGCTGGCCGCTCGTCCTTTGTCCACCGCCGCAACCCTCTGGGGACCGGCAATCGCGATGGCTGCCAGTTACTTCAGTTCCGCATTCTGGCTGTACGAAAAACCTCGCTTGGGAATCGGCGCCTTGGCCGGTGTAGCAGCGGCGTCTTTGATCGGCGCTTGGTCCATCCACCCGGCCATAGGCAACTCTTCGCTCCCAATTGCGACCGGACTGCGTTGGCTCGACCCGGCGACCGGCGGGTTTCTCCTCGGAACCACTTTCGCCGCGATGTTCCTCGGACACTGGTACCTGAACTCTCCCACCATGGAGATTGAACCCCTCCGTCGCCTGCTCTGGCTCCTCGTCGCGGCGCTCGTTCTGCGTTCCTTGCAATCCGGCACGGGCCTGTGGTTGGAATGGAATCTCCCCGATAATCAACTCTCCTGGTCGCTTCTCGCGCTGCGCTGGTTCGCGGGCATTGGAGGCGCCGCCGGCATCGTCTGGATGGCCTGGCAAACACTGAAAATCCCCAATACTCAAAGCGCGACGGGGATTCTCTATGTCGGGGTGGTTTTCTGCCTGTTGGGCGAAATCACGTCGCTGCTACTGTCCCAGCAAACTTCGTATCCAGTATGATTGAGGTTTCTCCATGCGGTTCGCCTACATCGGTTGGCGCCGCCAATCGCCTCGGGAGGTTCCCGTCCAGGGACGTTGATTCTCGGCCATGAACGTTCTTTTTGCGTGTCCACACTGTTCCGCGACGGTGCGCTCCGAGGCGCCACCGCAAACTCGGCCCTTCGTGTGCCCGCACTGCGCATTGCCGGTACCCACCCTTAGCGAGCCGCTCGACCAGGGCCAGCTCAATAAATGCTTGATTTGCCCCAGCACCGACCTTTTCGTGCGCAAAGACTTCCCCCAGCGGCTGGGAGTTGCCATCGTTGCGGTAGGAATCCTTGCCAGCAGCGTTGCTTGGGGATTCCAGCGTCCCCTGCTCACCTACGCCATTCTCTTCGCCACCGCGCTCTTGGATGTCGTCCTGTATTTTGTCGTCCCCAATGCCCTCATGTGTTATCGCTGCGGCGCGCAGTATCGTGACGTCCCCGGCATCGACTCGCACGGCGCTTTCGATCTTGAAACCCACGAGCGCCATCGGCAGCATCAGGCTCGACTCAAACAAGCCCAATCCGCTGCCCACCTAGCAAAGGCGAACAGCGAGCTTTGATCGCTCTGCGATCCAACTCGCGATTTTTGGCGATGGACCAGCAACGTCAGCGAATTCAAGACGATCTTCGAGGGCTTGTCCGCGGAGACGTTGCCTGCGACGAGGTTTCCACCCGGCTATACGCCAGCGACGCCAGCATCTACGAGCGCGCTCCGACGGCCATCCTCCGCCCCCGATCGACGGCCGATGTGGCCAACGGCTTGCGCTACGCCGCGGAGCAAAAAATCCCGGTTCGCGCTCGCGGCGCAGGCACCGGCCTGGCTGGCGAATCGTTGGGAGAGGGACTGGTCATCGACTTCTCTCGTTACATGCGACGGGTCATCCGGACCGACCCGGAGCAAGTGCGCGTCCAACCGGGGTTGGTTCTCGCTCGGCTCAACGATCATTTGCGGCATTTCGGTCGGCTCTTTGGCCCCGACCCCGCCAATAGTTCGGTAACGACTTTGGGCAGCGTGATCGCGATCGACGCCGGCGGCAGCCATTGGCTTCAATATGGTTCGGCCCGGCGGCACATCGAGAGCTTGGAGATTGTCCTGGCCTCGGGCGAAATTCTGGAGGTGGGTCGAGAACCGATTCACTCCGACGCCGAAGATTCCAGCCATGCAACGAAACGGACGCTCGTGCGCCGCGTCGCCAACTTGCTCGAGCGAAACGCCGAGCTGATAGAGCGTTATCGTCCGAAAACCCTGGTCAATCAGTCGGGATACAACCTGACGGACGCGATCGTCGATGGGCACTTGCACCTCGCTCGATTGCTCGCCGGTTCCGAGGGCACGCTCGCCCTCGTCACGGAGGCGACGCTCGCTACCCAGCCGCTCCCCAAATACCGCGGCGTCGGCCTGCTCTTCTTTAGCTCGCTGGAAAATGCCGCCCTGGCTGTCCAGGAACTGCTGCCGTTTCAGCCGGTCGCTTGCGATCTTCTCGATCGCCGGCACCTCAGTCTGGCCCGCGAGGCGGACGTCCGTTACGACCTGATCCTGCCTGCCGCCGCCGAGGCGATGCTGCTAGTCGAACACGCAGGCGACGACCTGCGCTCGGTCGAGGGCCAGCTCTCCTCGGCCCTCGATCACGTGCGAAAGAAGCGCCGGCTGGCTTTCGATTCCCTGGCGACTGGGGACCGGGAAGAAATCGATCTCTATTGGCAACTGGCCCGCCGCGCCACTCCGACCCTGCACCGGGTGCAAGGCGCCGCGCGGCCTCTTCCCTTTGTGGAAGACCTGGCGATTCCCCCCTCCGCCCTGCCGGAGTTCCTCCTCCGCTTGCAAAACACGCTGAAAAAACGCCAGGTGACGGCCTCTCTCTACGGTCACGTGGGGCACGGACAGTTGCACGTCCGCCCCTTCCTCGATTTGAACGACCTTGGGGACGTGCAAAAGCTCGATCTCCTCGCCGGCGACCTGTACGACGAAGCGCTGCAGATCGGCGGAACGATCAGCGGCGAACATGGTGACGGGATCAGCCGCACTCCGTTTCTCCGCCAGCAGTATGGAGAATTGTACGAGGTATTCCGGGAGCTAAAGGACATTTTCGATCCGCTGGGCATTCTGAATCCCGGCAAAATCATCGGCGATCAACGCCAATCCCTGGTCAACTCGCTTAGGCCTCCCGGTTTGGCCCCCTCGCTCTCGCAGTCGGCCGAAGCGCAGAACGGAGAAGCGAGCGTTGGCGTTGCCAGCCCGTTGGAGTCTCCGCCGTCGCAGCCCCCGCCGCTCCTCGTCGCTCCGCTTCAGCTTCTATGGACGCCCTTGGACGTGCTTCAAGAGGCCCGCTCTTGCAATGGCTGTGGCGCGTGCCGATCGCAGCTTTCCGATGTCCGCATGTGCCCCATATTTCGCGTAGCGCCCGGCGAAGAGGCCTCGCCCCGCGCCAAGGCCAACCTGATGCGCGCGATCTGGACCGGCACGCTGCCGTTCGAATCGCTGGCCACCGAAGAGGTAAAGTCGATTGCGGATCTGTGCGTCAATTGCCACCAATGCCGGCTGGAGTGCCCCTCGCAGGTCGATATTCCCAAGCTGATGATCGAGGCCAAAGCGGCCTACGTGGATC
>JALHPA010000093.1 GCA_022842745.1 Pirellulales bacterium | reverse complement strand
CCGCGGCAGTCGTCGAGCATAGCCCGTCGGTGCGGACAGAAGCGACGGGGTCGGGTCCGTTGTTGCCGATTTCACCAGCCGCAGCCGCACGGCCTGGCGAATTTCCGTTCCTGCCGACACCGTAACGGGAAAGGGGCGCCGCAGCGGCGTGCAAAAGGTCTTAAAGGATGCATCGATCCAATTGCGCTGGTCCTCGGTCTCGAATAGGTCTCCCTCGAAGCGGAGCTCGGCGCTGCGGCTGGAATCGACGGGATACGCGAGCGTCACTAGATCTTGAAATGGGTTCGTGGCGGCGATGAACTTCGGAAACGAGGTGTGTTCCACCGTTCCGTTTCCGTGTTCCAACCGGCAGGGGAGACCGGCGCATTCGTGGATCGGGTGCAGGACGCAAAAACCGATTCGATTCTTCTCGAACGAGGAGCGGGCCTGGCCGTCTAGAGAAAACGCGATCTCGCCCGAGGGATCGCCTTGAATTCTGGCGTGCCAAACGAAATGAATTGGTCCCTGGCGGTGCTCGGCGCGGTACGTGACCTGGAAGGAGTCCGCACTGCGATCGATCTTCAACTCCGACAGCCGCGCCGGCACGGTGCCCCAGTTGCGATCGCGGACCGCAACGTACCAACGACGAATGATCTCTCGGTTTCCCAGCCGGATGTATCGTAAGTCTCCCTCGGTAAACTCCATCTCCAGCGGGCCGGCGCGCAAACGATGGCTCTCCGCGGGGGGTAAGCCGGAACCGTCGAGGCAAAGGGGTTGGGTCATCGTTTCGAAAAAGTGAAAATGGAGGCAAGCGCCCCACCCCTGCCAGAAGTTCGCGCTTGCAAGGTAGAATACACGGACGCCCCGCCGAACCGCCATCCGGCGGCCTCGAAACGCCATCGAATCGGCCCCGCAAGAAATGCCATGCAGGAATTGACCGCCTCTCCGCAGGACAAACAAAGCGACCCGCCGCCAAGCACTTCTGCCGGGCCTCCGGCGAAGACCGCGGCTCGCAAGGGCAAGGATGGGCCAGCCGCCGGGAACCGGGGGCTATCCAAGCCGGTCGTGAATTTCATCGTCGACGCGTGCCTGTTGCTGTTGAGCGCCGCGATGCTGTTTTTGGCCGTCGTCTTGCGGTTCGTGTTTCCGGCGCCCGCCGACGCGGCTGGCTGGACCTTGTGGGGGCGATCGTATGACGATTGGGCGAATTTTCAGTTCGTGCTGGTGGCGATCATCGCGCTGGCGATTCTGCTGCACGTCATGCTGCACTGGTCATGGGTCTGTGGGGTCGTAGCGACCAAGATTCTCCCCCGCCAGGGCCCCCCCGCCCGGCTCGACGACGGCCAGCAGACGATTTGGGGCGTGGGGATGTTGATCTTGCTTATCAACGTCATCGGCTTGCTGTCCGCCTGGGCGTATCTGAGTATTCGCGGTCCTGGGGGGTGACGAAGCAGGCCATTCGCATTCGACCCGCGTTCGACCGCGCGGTTGCTCAGTCGCACCAGGGACAACTGGCGGCGGAGGTTCGCTGGGATGGGTCGGATGTGGTTTTCTGCATGGCGGAGACGCCGCGCGCGATCGAAACCGCGCCGGTGAGCACGACCACCCACGCCGCCGCCTGCAAAAGTCGGCGACGACTCGAAAGCGATACGATATTTCCCCCCAGGCCCGTAAGTATCATCAAGGGCGCCGTGCCCAGCCCAAAGGCCACCATGCACAGCGCGCCAGCCCACAGGCTGCTGGTCGCGGCGGCATACGTGAGATATCCGTAGACCAAGCCGCAAGGCAGCAATCCCGTCAGCACTCCGGCGAGAAACGCCCCTCCTGGACCCGGTCGGCGGAGATATTCCCCCACCATTCCGCCCATCAAACACCCCACGCCGGAACCCTCGCTTGCGCCGGCGAGGATCGGCAATTGGCGGTTTGCGGGGGGGGCACGCCACGATTTCACCGCCCATGCCCATACTCCGGCCGAAATCAGCCCCTGGATGACCAACAATGCTCCGGCACAGAGGGCGAGCACCGCTTGCGCGTCCACGACGCCGCTGAGGCGGGCCGAGAGCGCCAGCCCGCCGGTCCCGACCGCGCCGCCCAAAATCGCGTAGGTAAAAATTCGCCCGCAGCTATAGACCCCTTGCCGCAATAGGTTTTGGACCAGACGACGCCGGGCGCCGCCGATCATTAGTGCGAATCCGCCGCACATACCGACGCAGTGGGCCGATCCGAGCAGCCCTCCGACGAATAGCAGCGGCAGTTCGATCATGATACGCCCCACCCTGGGCCGGCCGGCGCGTGGTCGGCCATTTCGGGTCGGTTCACTTCCTTGCTTGTCGTCTCGCGCGCTTTGTCGCTCGCTGTCTCCAAGTGGCGGTTCCCTGGACCGGCCCCTTGCGCCGAAGCGGCCGGATCTTCGTGGCGACGATCGCGAAGACGCATCGAATTCGCCGCCACAAACGAACTGCTGGCCACCATCGCTACCGCCGCCCAGACGGGATTGAGCCGCCCGGACGCGGCAAGAACAATTCCCACCGTGTTGTATCCAAACGCCCAGAGCAGATTCTGCCGGATCACGCGCACCGTTCGCCGGGCCAAGGCGATGGCCCACGGAACCATCATCAGGTCGTTGCCCACCAGGCAAACCTGGGCCGATTCCCGCGACAGGTCCGCCCCGCAGCCCAGCGCGATCCCCAGGTCGCTGGCGGCCAGCGCGGGCGCGTCGTTCACTCCGTCTCCGACCATCGCTACCGGTCCCCACGCGCGCCGGGCCGATTCGACCGCCGCAACCTTGCCGGCCGGCAGCAATCCGGCCGTCACCGGCGCGCCCAGCTCGCGATCCAGCGATCGGCATCGTTCGGGAGCGTCGCCGGTCAGCACCGCCACGTCACAGCCGAGGGCCGAACATTGCGCTAGCGCGGTTGCCGCTTCGGCGCGAATCGTTTCCTCAAACGCGAAAATGCCTCGGACTTCCCCTCCCCATCCGATGGCGGTCATGGAGCGCGCTTGCTCGCGGATTTCGCGAACCGCAGCCGCCAGATCTAGAGAAAGTCGTAATCCCGAACCCTCGAGCCAGCTCAAACTGCCGAGTTGGGATGGTTCTGGTTCTCCGCGGACCAGCGCCGAGACCCCCAATCCAGGATGCGCGGCCACGGCATGCGCCTCGACGCAGGCTTCGTCCTGCGCCGATTCCGCATCAAGGAATCGCTCGATGGCCTGGGAGAAGACGTGGGTCGAGGCGCTGGCCAGACGCCGCGCACGCGCGCGCACTTCGTGCGGTGAGGTGGAAGCCGCGACGGCGAAACTCGCCACCAGCGGCTCACCGGTCGATAGGGTCCCGGTCTTATCAAAACGGAGGGCGCGGATCGAGGAGAGACGCTCGAGCGCTTCGCCATGCTTGAAGAGCACCCCACGGCGGGCAGCCGTTCCCAACGCGGTCCAGACGGCCAACGGCGTGGCCACTCCGAGGGCGCAGGGACACGCAATCAACAAGACCGCCAAGAACGAGAGCAGGGCCGTTTCCAAATCGCCCCACTGCCAATGGACGAAGAAGGTTCCGACCGCGACGGCCAGCACACCTGGCAAAAACCAACCGCTGATCCGGTCGGCGAGCCGATGATAGCGCCCCTTGGTCCGCCGCGCGGCGCGGACCAGTTCGATCAGTCGCGCTAGCGACCCCTCTTGGGCCGAGGAGACGACTTCCAGCGTTAATTCACCGTCCAGGTTGGTGCTGCCCCCCAATACAAAATCCCCCGGCCGCTTGGTCGTCGGCGTGCTTTCCCCAGTTAGCAGTTGTTCGCAGACGCTTGCGCATCCAGTGACCAACATGCCGTCGGCAGCGAAGCGCTCTCCCGCTAGCACCCGAATATGGTCGCCGCGAACCATCTGATCCGCGGGAAGCACACGAACCCCGCCATCCTGGCCCACGAGACGAACTTCGCGCGGCAGGAGTTGCTCGAGCGACTCCAGTGCCTGGGTCGTCCGCAGCTTGCCGGTGGCCTCCAACCAGCGGCCGGCCGTAACCAACAGTAGAATCACGCAGCCGACTTCAAAATAGACGTGCCCCGTCCCGCGCAGGACGGACACGACCGAATACCCATAGGCCGCGACAACCCCTAGCAATATCAACAGGTCGGCCGCTCCCACGTCGCGACGGGCCGCGGCGAGCGCATTTTTGCATAACGGCCAACCGAGCAGGGCCAACACCGGCAAACTCAAGACCAGGCACAGGTAACGGAACAGATCGGCCAGCGATTCCGCCAGCGGTCCCGACCCGGCGGACCGCGCGTCGTACATCTCCTGGGTCCAGAGCACCATCGTGAACATCATTACGTTCAACGACAGGAACAGGGCCAGGCCCAGGCGGGCCAGCGTCCACCGCGCTTCGCCTTCGGGTCCGCTCCCGCCGGTAATTTCCGCCGCCAACCGGCAGCCGAGGCAGCAATACTCCGCACCGACTTGCCGCCGCCGTCCGGGGACCGGCAGGTGGCAATAGGCGCATTCCCCTGCGTGGTCCGAGGGTAAAGGAACAGATTCCCCCGGCGAGGTCGCACGCGGATCGATCATGGAGGCGAGGCCAGCTCCACCCGCAGCGCGGGGAAGAGATAGGTCAGCGTGTAATAGACCACGAACACCCAAAACAGCAGCCACACCAGCCGCACGTACCAGGGAATTCGATTGTTCGTGTAATGGTGGAACCGATGTTCCACTTCGGCGGTCGCCGGAGGGAGCGGCCCCGCACCGGGGGCGCCCTGGTCAGTTGTATTCATGGGAATTCCCCGTTTGCATGCGGGATGGATCGAGCAAGCGATGTTTCGAGGGCCGCGATCCGGACGATCGGGTATTCAGGTCGACCAGGTGTCGCGGGACGCCGCGGTTCAGCGTTGCCTCGTTTTCGAGCATTGTGTGTTTGGGACGTTCGATGTCGTGGAACATTCCCTTGAAGGCCGCCCAGAAAAACAGCAACAGGAAACCGAAGCTGGCCAACAGGTAATTCAAAATCGGGCTGATGGCAAAGGCGCCTTCGGCGTCCCCCCGATAGAGCGCAATAAACTCGTTGAACTTCGTGCCAAAGCCGTAAGCGCACGGCACAAGAATTACCGCCGTCAGGAGCCACATCCCCAACCGGCGTTTGATTTTGACCGTGGTTTGCTCGTTCATGGAAATCCCGCGCTATTTCGAGGATCCGTCGGGCTGGTCTTTGGCGGTTTTGGTGGCGGCCGATTCTTTTGCTTCGGTTGCACTGCTTTCGGTAGCGTTGCTTCCGGTAGCACTGCTCTTAGGCTCGCTTGCAGTGGTTTCGCTGCTTTTCGGCGTGCTACTTTCTGGCGGGCTCACTTTGGCCTCGCTCTCTTTGGCCTCGCTCTCTTTGGCCTCGCTCTCTTTGGCCTCGCTCTCTTTGGCCGCACCCCCGGTTGAGGTTTCTTCGCTGGAATCGCTCTCGGTCGCGACGTTTTGGTCCCCCGCGCGGCTCGCGCCGGGCAGGATCTTGGAGCGCGGAATCGGCAACGGCGCGTATGCTTCGTACAACGGATAGCTTTCTAGCCACGAGCCCAGCCATTGCACATAAGTAATCAGCGCCAAGCCGCGCTTATTTGGCTTGTCGGGCGAACCATGAAACAGCCACGGATAGGCAGGCATGGGGGAGTCGGCCGACAGGAGCGTGGGCTTGAAGAAATGGACCGCGTGCCAGTCGTTGGAGCGGCGGCCCCCCTCGCGGGAGAGATCGGGGCCGACGCGGCGGGTGCCAAACATGACCGGCCGCTGCAATTCGTTCTGGTATTCGTACGTTTTGGAGACCGGTCCCCAACGGTCCGCCTCTCGCGAGACGGGGCGGATGAACTGGCTATGGCAGTGCCAGCACCCCTCCCCCGTGTAGACCCGGCGCCCGAGTTCCAACGCCTCCGCGCAATTCTCTGGGGTCGGCGAGCCAAAATGAGCCGCGAACGATTCGGGATACCGCTGGCTCAGGTTCTCGAATTGATACATCAGGTTGCTATTGCTAGCGACCAATTGGGCGGTCGTCTGTTCCGGCATGTGCCGATACAGGAGGGCCGGCACTAGCGCATTGGACAGAAACGCGAAGGCGAAAAACCCCAATCCGCCCACTAGCAGAATTCCGGACTTACTCTCAAACATCGTTTTTTCCCTAGATCGAGGCTCGCGGCGACGGGGCGCTCTTGGTTCCGGTTGCCAGCGTCGGCGGTTCGGCGGCGGCGTCGTTAAAAGGTCTCTTGCGCCAGGTTTTGTAGATGTTGTAGAAGAAGCAACCCTGGCCCGCCATCATTGCCAACCCCGCGAACACGCGCAAAATCCAGAAGGGCTGGGAACCTTCCACCGAGTCGTCCCACGGCAAGAGTGAAGCCCAGTAGTATCCCTGGAAAACGCCAGCCAGGGTCAAATCCGACGCCATTACGAACAGCCCGACCGCGGAGAGCCAATAGTGCCACTCGCTGAGAGTGCGGCTGTACCACTCCGTGCGCCAGATACGAGGCAGCAAATAAATCATGATCCCCAACAGCCACATGCTGAAGACGCCGAACATCACCAGGTGGGCGTGTCCCACGACCCAGTCGCTGAAGTGGATCAGCGCTTGAAACGTGAGGGTCGTTTGCATCGCGCACTGGAGGCACGTGATCCCGTAGAAGACCATTCCGGTGTAGAACCAGCGGATCGGCAGGTTCGTAACCACTGCCCGGCCCGATCCCCAGATGGTGGCAAAGAAATTCACCAGCACCGTGGCCACGACCATTTCCACGGCGATCGTGGCGACGATCGCCCCGTACTGCAAAAACATCGGGATCGGCGTGTACAAGAAGTGGTGGATTCCGTTCAACGGGTAAAAGAACGCCAAGCCCCAGAATCCGACCAGCGACAGGCCGTGGCTCCACATCGGTTTACCGAGCAAGATCGGCACAAAGTAGTACATCAGCCCCCAGCCCAAGGGCGTCACGAACAATCCCACCAGATCGTGAATGAACAGCCCCCCCACGGCGCCGGCGCTGGTCCCGGTCAGCGAGTACTGGGGCAAAAAATTCCCCATCGCGTAGGTGAGGAAGGTCCAAACAAAGGCAGCCATGAAGTACCAGGCGGTGACGTACATCGGCCCGCTGGCCCGCACGATCGGGGCCATGAAATTCACCGCCACGAGCAGTAAGCCGGCCAAGGCCAAGGGATCGATCCAGACTGGCGTCTCGCCCCATTCCAGCCCCTGAGCGCCAAGCGAGAAAGGCAACTTCTCCAGCGCCGGAATCTGCGCTTGGAGCGTCGGCCCCAGGACAATTCCGACTCCGGTCGACAGAATCACCACCTGCCACGCGCTGAGAATGAACCACGAGAGGGCCCGGTTGAGCACCGGCCGCAGCATGAGCCGGGGCACGGCCCAATGCAAAGCGCCCAGAAAAGCATTGGCCAGGAATCCGTAGGCTACCACGTTGGTGTGGATCATCCGCCAACGCCCCGGCGACAGAAGCTCGATGCCGTTGAGCGGATTCCAGCGCACCAGTTGCAGCGCCATCAACAATCCCGCCAACATCGACAGCGCCAGATAGCCCAGCGCGATCATAAAGTAGGCGACGACAATCCGTTCATCCACCAGCGACTCATGACGAGGCGCGTTGGACCCGGTCCCAGGGGCGTCGATCATGAAACTTCCGTTTGCAGGCGATAGGGGGTGTACCGTCCGAGGGGATAGATCACTAGCATTGTCCAGCCGAATACCAGGTGGGTCAGGGCGGCGACCCAGGGGGGGATCTCATCGACGATCCACCGCCCGCCGAACAGCAGCGGCTGCAGCCAGGAGAGTATCCCGTAGAAATTGATCAGCCAGACGGCGATCGCCAACCCGGTGACCAGCACGAACCGCGCGCCGAACGAAGAACTGGCCGTGAACCGCGTGATTACCAATTGAAACAGCATTCCGTACAGCATGCCGGTGGCGATGTACAAACAGCAGCCGATCGCCAAGATCAATCCGCTGTCGAACTTGCTGTCGTCGATCACCTCTCCGCCCATCGGGAACGTGAGATAGACGCGGATCAACTGCAAAGGATGTTTC
>JALHPA010000092.1 GCA_022842745.1 Pirellulales bacterium | reverse complement strand
TCACCGAGTTCTACCCCCGCGCCGAAGCGAGCGCCCCCGGTCTGAAACAACACTCGTTTGAATTCGGGCCGATCACCTCCCAAACCACAAGCACCCTCTCCTGGCGCAACGTCACCGTCGGTTCCGAGGCAACCGGCCCCCGCACCGACGAGCACGTCTGGACCGCCCCCCGCCTCACCCAATCCGCCGGTCTGGCCATGCCCAATGGCGAAGCCGAAAAGTACCTCTTCTATCGGGGCGTCGGCAACTTCAACGCCCCCCTGAGCATCGCCCACGATCGCGCGCGCGGCGAACTAAAGCTCCGCGGCAACTTCCAGGACGCCCTGAAATCCGACCAACAGGCAAAAATCAGCGCCCTCTGGCTCGTCCATATCAAGCCCGACGGCGCAACCGCCTTCCGCCGCCTCCCGGCCGTGACCGTCGACAACCGCCCCGACCGCGTCCTCGCCACCGCCAATAGCGGCTTCGCTCCAGCAGATTATTCTCCCGACAACCTCATCGCCCTCCGCGCGGAAATGCACAAGTCCCTCGTCGCCGACGGTCTCTTCGGCGACGAAGCCACCGCCATGCTCAGCACCTGGGAGCGCGCCTACTTCAAGAAACCCGGCCTCCGCGTCTTCTTCACCGTCCCCCGCCCCTGGACCGACCACTATCTCCCCCTCACCATTTCGCGGCCCGCCGATATCACCCGCGTCATGATCGGCCGGGTCGAACTCATCAGCCCCGAACAGCGCGAATCCCTCGCCAAGCTCTCCCAAATCCAAGTCTCCGACGGCCAGTGGACTCGCAAAGTCTGGGATTCCCCCCACGCAGGCAAGTTCGTCTCCGGCCATAGCGACTACGGCGACCTGGGCGTCCAGATCCCCCCGGACTACCAGACCTACCTCGATCTGGGCCGCTTCCGCAACGCCCTGGTCATCGCGGAATGCCGCGCCCGCCCCACCCCCTCCCTCCGCAAGTTCATCGATCTCTACGGCCTTGAAGAATTCGACGTCCCCGGCGAATCCAATCCCGACCGCTCCCCGTCCCCGCAATAGCGGACCAATAGAATCGGCCGCTCAAATTCGCCATCCCGTGAAAAGCGGCCTTAAAAAACCGATCTCCTCTCGCTCGGGGCGCCAGCCTGCAACCCTCGCTGGCGCCCCGGTTTTGTCCTCGTCCATCCCGCGCGACTCTCCCTGTCCCTCGTCCCCCTCGCGGTTAAAATGCACGGCGTCCCCTCCTGCGCCCTGCTTTTTCCGCCGCCATGATCCCCGCCTTAAGCCAGGTCTGCACGCTCCCCGCCCCGCTTGAGCAAGAGATCGAGGACTACGCCGCCGGCCAGTGCCGCGCCATCGAAATCTGGCTCGGCAAGCTCGAGACCTATCTGGAATCCCACCCCCTCGACCAGTTCCTGTCCCTTCTCGCCCGCCACGAAGTCGCCGCCCCCGTCGCCAGCTTCCAAGGCGGCCTCCTCACCAGCCAGGGGGACGCCCGCCGCGTCCATTGGGATCACTTCGCTCGCCGTCTCGACCTCTGCCGCCAGATCGGCGTGCGGACGCTCGTCGTCGCCAACGACGCCGCCCCCCCCCTCGACCAGCAAACCTTCGACCGCCTCCGCGCCTCCCTCACGTTGGCCGCCGATCGCGCCGCCGACGCCGGAGTTCGCATCGCCTGGGAATTCCAGGCCCGCGCCGGCTTCGGCAACAACCTCCAATCGGCCGCATCCCTCCTGGCCGACCTCGCCCATCCCAACCTCGGCCTCTGTCTCGATCTGTTCCACTTCTATACCGGACCCAGCAAACACGAGGACTGGCAATATCTGACGCCCGAGAACCTCTTCCACGTCCAATTGTCCGACCTGCTCGGCGTCGCCCGCGAACTGGCCACCGATAGCGACCGCGTTCTCCCCGGCGACGGAGACTTTCTCCTCGAGCCCCTCGTCGCCCGCTTGCGCGAGATCAACTACTCGGCCTATGTCTCGATCGAGCTGATGAACCCCCAAATCTGGCAAGTCTCCCCCAAGAGCTTCGGCGAAATCGCCATGACCGCCCTCCGGAAAGTCCTCGGCCAGGCCAGCCACCCGGCCTGAGTTTTCGCTTGCCTCACCCTGCCTCCGCCGTCCGAGCTCGCAATTCTGCTTGTCCCCCGCGCTCGCCCGCCGGATAATACTCCCGGTGTCCCCTCGCTCGCCCAACTACCCCGCAGGATTCGCCATGCTCCGGCCGAATCGTCTCTGGGCTTCCCGGTTGCGGTCCTTGCCGCTAATCGCCTTCCTGGTCGCCGCTTCCTACTCGCATCCGGTCCCCGCGCAATACTCCGCGGCCATCACCGCCAATCCTCCCGCCAGCGCCTTGTACGGCGGTTACACGGCCGAAATCCTCCGCCGCGGCGGCTACAACTTCGGCCGCTCCAACATTGGTAGGACCTATTCCAGCCCTTCCTACCGCTCCTACGCATTGCCATCCACTTGGCCAGGCGGCTTCGGTTGGGGCCAACCCGTTTATCCGGATCCGTGGTTCGGCGGCTACGGGCCCGACGCCGGCCTCTACGGCTACTCCGCCCCCTATTATTGGGACGGCGGCGGCGAACTCTTCGGCCCCTATGTCGCTCCCCCCCTGATCCTGCCCGGCGAGGCTCTCTACGGTCCCCAGGCAGTCCGCAGATTCATGGGCCTCGATCCACCCCAGCGCCCGATCGTTAACAACATCCTCGTCGCCCCGCCGGACGGCGCCGCGCTTCCCGCCAACGGCGACCGCCTCGATGAACCCGCTCCAGACCCCCGCGCTGCCAAGAAACCCCGCTTCTCCAACGCCGCCGCCCGCGACCGCGCCCGCAAAGCCGTCGCCGCCGGCGATGCCCTCTTCGCCGACCGCCGCGCCAGCCCCGCCAACGAGCGCTACCGTGCAGCCGCCGTGGCCGCCCCCGATCTCGCCGAACCGCTCGTCCGCCAGGCAATCGCCCTCGCCATCCTCAAGCGCTACCCCAACTCCGCCCGCGCCTTCCGCCGCGCTTTCGACATCCAGCCCAACTGGTTGGACAACCAGTTCCAGCTCGCCTCCCTCTACGCCGGCGACCAGCGCACCCACGACGAAGACCTGGAAAAACTGGCCGCCGCCGCCGACCGCGACCCCGGCGATGCCGATCTCCAATTCGTCGCCGGCGCCATCTTCTTTCTCGACCAGCAGCCCCAAATCGCCCAGAAATACCTAGAGCAGGCACGCGCCGCCGGCGGAGAATCCGGGGCCATCTACGCCGACCACTTCGTCCGCGCCATCGGCGAAGCCCTCAGGCCCAAGCCCGCCAACGCTCAACCCGGCGAACTGGACATTTGATCGGCCCGACACCGTGATCTTGAGTATCGCCGCCTTACTATGCCGTCGGCTTGGGAAGCAGCCTTTGAATCAACCGATAGACAGAGGAAGATGAATTCTTGTCGGCGCAATGAGGCTTGCCTTTGTGGTGGTGCTCATCCGCCCATGCACAACGATCGACAGCATCCTGCACCAGTCCTGCAAGCTGACCGATGCCCCGGTCTGATTTTGAGTACTCCCTGCCAAACTTCTTCCTCCAATGCCCATTGAGGACTCCCATAACGTCCTGGCAGTTCAGATACACCGCGCCGGGCCTCTCGAAGTGGGATAGAAGCCATACCTCAAAGGCAGGATTCGACCAGCAGATGGTAATGCGATTTTCCTGAGCAATTGCTTCGATTGCATTAATCGCGGACTTGTCGGCCGGGCATTCGGTGTCAAAGACGCACCAAATCTCATCTGTATCGCGATCTTTTGCGTGACGGACAATTGTCTGCTGTCGAGTCGCACCTGGCTTGATCGAACGAATATCGAGTACGAATTTCCGTGCAACGCGTTCGTCAACCTTGAGCGCGTAAAAATAGAACGGTTCCGTCTTTTCGCCATCGCAGATCACAAGCACCCTGCGCTTGACCGGCAAGCCGCGCTTAACGCGCTTGGGAAGCCTCTGGCGCCGCCTTTCCATACCGGCCTAATCCTTGATGTCCAGTAGTGGACCGAGCCTAGGAATAGCTCCATAGCGGCCCTGCAGGTAGTTGGTTCTGAATTTTGCATCGCTACGCGGTGCATCCTCAAAGTCGTGCAACGAGTACAGCCGTGAACGTCCCGATCCATGTTCCTTTTCAATCAGCCACAGCGCGTCTCGCCTGAACACATCCGGGTCGAAAAGGCTTACGTCGTGAGTGACGATCAGAATCTGAGCGCTATTGCTGCCGCTGGTCGCTGAGACGAAATAGTGAAGCAATGCTCGTCCGAGGGAAGGATGGAGACTGCAATCGAACTCATCGAAAACCACGACCGATTGCGTCTCAATGGCTTGCATCATTAACACCGACAACGCAAACATACGCTGCGTGCCTTTCGACTCTTCTCCAAAAAGATCGAAGTCGACGGATTCGTCGCTTAAGGCACAGCGGTGGGTTGCACGATACGCAAGATGCTGTCGCATGAGTGTTCGCGTAAACTGTCCCGGGAAATCCTTGAACTCCTTTCTCATTGACGCCGGGAACTCGTCTTCCGACGGCTCAATAACGGAAATGCCTTCGATCCCAACATCCGCGTAGGAAATTAGGTCTGCAATCTTGCCGCGAAACGCTTCGTCGAACTGAAGCCTGTCTGCTGCCGGCTGAATGAGGAGTCGCGGACTATCCGACATGTCGAACACTTTGAACTGGCGACTGAACCAGTGAAAGATGACCATCAACGGCTTGATGTTGAACTGCGCTCCAACCGAAAGCAGCAGCGCATTGTCTCGCGTGACCTTGGACACTTCCTCGCCAAGATCGGACAATGGACCCCAAAACTCGGTCTCATATTTTCCGCCCGTGAGTCGGGTGCGATGAAACCATGTCTGGCCATCCCCATCCAGGAGCCATTCCCTCACGAACGCCTCTGCAGTGGCTTCAAAGCCGTAGGTAAAGCACTGTTCTTCGCCAAGGAGGATCTTGGCCTCAAACCGCGATGGCAAGTCCCGGAGTTGCGGGTCGAGTCGGAATGGTACGACGAACGGGATGCGATCGCCGGCGGTCAGCTTCGTGGCCGATGTGGCCACAAGAGTTTGCATCAGGCGCAGGGCAAGCACCAGATTGCTTTTTCCCGACGCATTGGCGCCAAACAGCGCCGCCGACTTTAGAAGCCGATCGCCGGAAGCGAGTTGCACAGTGTGCGTCGGATGGCGGCGGTCCCGCGAGGCCACAAAACTGAACTTTTGCTCGTCCGAAAACGAGCGAAAGTTGGCGACAGCGAATTCTACCAGCATTTTGCACGTCCGATCTGAGATAGCGGCTCCAATGCAGCCGCCATCGGAACACAGAACGACGTAATGCAGAAAATCTGCATTCTAAGCCATTCTACAGCATGAAACCGCGTCGATCCAGGGCTGTTCGTGCAAGTTTTCTGCAAACAATAGCGTCCAACCGCGCCGTTTATGCCCAAAAAGAACGCGGATGGCGCCCGAGAGGTGCTGCGGGCATATGCCTGCCCGACTACTTCAGATGATCGGCCCGGCTCTCGCCGCAGCTAGAAAAATCCGATCCACCGTGCATCAACCACAGAAGAGCCGAAGAACGCGTCGGCCACACCCTATCCGGACAATACGGAGCCATGTGCGGCGCCCCGCGCTTCGTTCACCCGCCGAGCCTCAAAATCCACTTCGACTCGGTCAGTCGTTCCCGATCGCTGCCATCTCGCCGGACGCAAAAGCGCTCCAGCCGTAAGAAGAAGCTGACCCGAAAGCGCTATCCCCACGCCCCATCGCCAGCCAGTCGCGTCCGCGGACCACATCGACCAGCCAATCAACCCCAACCCACAGGCCGACATCACCACCCCACCGCCGACCGCACCCCAAGCCCACGCCCCTTGCTCCGTTTCCCCAACCGCGCACTCCCGCCACGCCCTCTCACGATCCCCCTTCGTCCCCCCCCTCGCCAATTCGTCCCGATCCACCCCTTCCCTCTCTTCCACCCCCTTCGTGCCGCGCTTCGCCAACCCCTCCCCGCCCCCAAATAACCGTTCCTGAGATTCGATCAGCCGCCGGGCACGGCGGACCTGGCTCCGGATCTCCAAATCGTCAAAGCCCCCCAACGACCAAGGCGCAGGCAACAACCCGGCCATCGATCGCCCGTAGGCCGCTTCCGCCAGCTTGCTATCAGAGTCCGCAGGCGCTGCGCTTGCATGAGGCAGCGCATGCGCACCGCACTGCAGGCATTTACCCCCCCCAGCGGGATGAGCCACGTGCGGAAGGTCCTGTCGGCAATGGGCGCACCACATACATTCGGTCCCTGCTAGCAGCCGTTCCCCCTCCCGGCAGACATCTGGACCGATTTATCGGCCGCCGACCAGACAATCTATAGGGATTGCAAAAGGCCGCCGTGGCGTATCGCCCTTGCCGCCACCCCAACTCACTCGCTCTTGGCCGGCTCGAAAACGTCCCCTCGCAGCCAATCCGCCAAATACCCCAATTGTTCCGCCGTCAACAGGTTGTTCGCAGGATTCTTCGTATCCCGCGCAAACGCAGGCATGCGGTCGTTGTCCTCCCCGTAAAATCGCGAATGCGAAGGGTCGGAAAGAAAGTCCATCAGCCATTTCCGCGATCCATACCCCGCCAAGTCCGCCACCCCCTCCGTCTCTCGCGGTCCGGAGCCAAAGTGATGGCAGTCGCTGCAGTGCTTCTGAATCAGCGCCCCCCCCTTGGCGATCGTGCCGTCCCCTCTCGCTTTTTCGTCAGCTTCCTTCTGCCCCGGCAGCCCCGCCTCCGCGGACAATGCCGCCACAATCTGCTTCGCCTCCTCGGCCGTCACCGCGCCCCACCCCATCGGATCCTTCACAAAGCCCGCCATCGATCCGTCGGCATGCGCCGTATTGCCAAAGTACGGCGCTCGCGCCACCGCCCGCGCGTATTTCGCAGGGTCCGGATCCTGCGCCGTCGCCGGCAGCCACAAGTCCCGCGTCTCGATCAACGAAATCTGCTTCGGATCGAGAAACCCCGTCAACCACTCCCGCGACGCAAACCCCTTCAAATTCGGCGCTCCGCTCGGCTGAAATTGCACTTTCCCCGCTTCGTCCCGCACAATCGCCAGCGGCTTGACTTCCGGATCCACCTCCGCCATCTGCAGCCGCTCCGTCGCCAATCCCCCATCCGCCTCGCCATGGTCGTGGCAGCTCACGCAATACAAAGCAAACAGCCGCCTCCCCTGCGTCTTGGCGTCCTGCCGCAATAATGTCACCGCCCCCGTTGGCGGAATGCGATACTCCCGGGCCAGGTCGCGAATCCGCTCCGCGTCCCCCTCGGCGGCCTCCACCGCGGCCAGATACTCCCGCGATTTCTGGTACCGTTCCAACTCCGCCCGCTCGCGCGCAAATTCCGCCATCTTCTCCTCGTCGCCGCCAAACAACGCCTTCTGCGCCTCCTCGCTGTTCGCCACCTGCGCTTGGTCCGCGATCGTCGCGAATCGTGCCGGATCGGCCCCCCGCGCGTTCGTGTCGTCCCGCCAAGCCGTAAACGTCAACCACCCAATTCCCGCAAGCAAAACCGTCGCGTAACCAATGTTGAACCGGTGCCCCAATTTCCACCGGCCAATCAACGGCATCAAAAACAGCGACGCCATCACCGCCGACGGAATCACGATCGCTCCCAGAAACTCTCCCCGCTCCCCCTGCCCGTCAAATAGCTTCAAAAATTGAAACAAAAACAAAAAGTACCACTCTGGTCGCGCCGCCGAATACTGGTTCGCCGGATCGGCCGGCGCCCCCAAGTCCGCCCCCAGGCTCGTCGGCTCGCTAAACGACCCCCGCCCCGTGAATCCCGGCAGCAATATCAACAGCATCACAACCGCCAGCACTCCCAAACACGCCACCCCGTCCCGCAAGATCTGCTCCGGCCAAAAATCCGCGTCCGGACCCTTTGCCGGTTGCTTCGCGCACAATCCATGCCTTCGCAGCAACGCCACGTGCAACACCAGAAATCCCACCAACAGCGCCGGCAACACTCCCGCGTGCAGCGCGAAAAATCGCGTCAATGTGT
>JALHPA010000091.1 GCA_022842745.1 Pirellulales bacterium | reverse complement strand
GAAAATCGCCCCAACCCTCCCCTGGTCCTGCCGCCGACCGATTTGGTACGATAATGGACCTCCAGCGATCCTTATCGTTTTGTTGATAGCTACTGCTTGCCCCCCGTCGGATTGAACGCATGGCCAAGAGCAAGAAAAAAGTCGAAACCGTATTCCTCGTCTGCGAGGAAACCGGCGATTACAACTACACCATTCGCCGCAAGCCGGGCGGAGAAAAACTCAAGCTGAGCAAATACTCCCCCCGCCTTCGCAAGCACACGACCCACGCCGAAAAGAAAAAGTAGTTGTCGCCCCCGCGGCTGCTACCTTGCCGCGCGGTTGGGTCCGTTGGCTTTCGCCGGCGCATCCACCCCTGCGTCGACAGCACCGCGTTATCGCAAAATCTTTGCCCCCCCGCGCCCAGCGGTTTCCCGCCCGCCGAGCTTTCAAGTCCCCCAGCGCTCAAGCCACTCAGCGATCGCCCGGCCGTTCCCCGTTTCTCGCCCGGCTCACCGGGTCATCCGGTCCACGATCCAGTCCCCCAGCGTCGGCCACAATTGCTGGATCGCGAACAGAAACCTTGCCCGGCCAGGGACCACCAATTCGCTCCGCCGCTTGTCGCATGCCTTCACGATCTGCTCGGCTAGCCAATCGGCCGGAATCCCCTTCAACTTGACTCCCCCCCCCGGCTTCCGAGCGCTCGGTGGCAATCCGGCGACCCCCTCTTCGTCGTACCGGCTGCCGGCGTCCTCCCGCGCGATGGGACCCGGCGAAACCAACAGCACGTGTACCCCCTCCCCCGCCATCTCCAATCGCAGTTGTTGCGTGTACGCGCTCAGCGCGAACTTGCTCGCCGGATACGCCCCAATGAATCGGCTTGCCGATTTCCCCGCCAGCGAACCGATGTTGACGACCGAACCCCGGCTCGCCAGCAATAAAGGCATCGCCGCCCGCGTGCAGCGCACCGGCCCCAGCAGATTGATCTCCAACAATCGGGAGAACTCCTCCGGCGTCGTATCCAGAATTCTCCCGCGCGCCGAAACCCCCACGCAATTCACCAGCACGTCCAGCCCCCCAAACTCCTCGGTCAGCCGCTCCACGGCCGCGTCGACTTGCTCCTGCTCCCGCACGTCCGCCGCCAGCGTCAGCACCTCCACCCCCCGCCGCCGCAGTGGCTCGGCCGCGACCTCCAGCCGCTCCACGCTCCGCCCCACCAACGCCAACCGCGCCTTCCGCTCCCCCCAGGCCTGGGCCAATGCCAGACCTAGCCCGCTGGACCCGCCGGTGATCAATACAGATTTCGACAAACTCGTCAGTTCGCGTACGAGGAACGGCCCCAGGCCACAAAACGCTCACCCCAATTCCGCCCCGTCCACTGATTCATCCAGAATCCCGTGCGGGTTGATCCGCGGCGCAGGCCCAGCCGGAGGGCGTGCCACCGCCGCCAACGCCGCCGCCAGGTACGCCGCCACCAGTACCAGCAGCAGCAAATACAGCCGCGGGTGGTCCAGCTTCAAAAACGTCACTCCCGCCAACACCGCGATCGCCGCAAATCCAATCACCCCCGCCGCGATCCCCGCCGGCAGCCACAGCCCAATCGACAATCCCGCCCCCACCGCCGCCGTGGCGATCAGCATCGTCCCGATGGAGAATTGAAACGTCGACGTCTCCGGAACCGGCGTCAGATCCTCCGGCAGGAGGACGCCGCCGGCCCCCCCCTCCGCTTCCTCTTCTTCATCTTCCCACGGATTTCCTCCCAGCTTCCCCCGGTCCACGAGCCGCCGTCGGGCTTGCCGCCGCGCTTCGCGCAGAAGCTCGCTCGCCGGATGCTCGTCCGCGACCTCCCGGGGCGCAAGCTTGAATTCGTCGTCGGACATGCCGGCGCTCGTCCTGCTGCTGCGTTGGAAAATCCCGCCCCGCTGTTGCCTTTCGATCGAGCGATCCTCGGCCCGGCGCCGGCTACTTCTTCTCGACCAGCCAGATGTTGCGGTACCGCACCGCGTTTCCATGGTCTTGCAGATACAACGGCCCCGGCGCCTCCCCTTCTCCTACAGGCGCCGCCGTCGTCGCCCGCGGAATCTCCACGTTCTCCTGCACCACCACGCCATTGTGCCGCACGGTCATCCGCGCGTTCTTCACCTTCTTCCCCTCGGCGAACTCGGCAGGCGTGTAATCGATGTCGTACGTCTGCCACGCCAGCGGCGGATAGCACATGTTGACCCGCGGCGCGCTCACCGAGTAAATACCGCCGCACTCGTTATCTTTTCCCTCCAAACCGAACGAGTCCAGCACCTGCACCTCGTACCGCCCCTGCAAATACACTCCGCTGTTCCCTCGCCCCTGCCCCCGGGCTTTCGGTTCAAACGGCGTGCGAAACTCCACGTGCAGCGTGCACCCTTGGAACTTCTGCTTGCTCGTCGCCGCTGGAATCAAGAGCTTGTCAGTGCCCGACTTGTCCTCGCTGACCTTCGCCCCGGGAAATGCGTCCGCGTTCGTCCCGTCAAACAACACCACCCCCCCCGCCGGCGGCTTCGCCCCCAGAGTTTCGCTTTTCCGCTCGACTTTTTTCAGCTCTCCCAGTTTCCCGCCCGCGGCGTCCGTGACGGTAATCACCCCATCTTTGACGATCGCCGTGCTGTCCCCCGCCTCAAATCGCACTTCGTCCCCCTGCAAGTCCCCATCCGCTTCCCGCTTCTCTCCGCCGTCCCATCCGTCCCCCGGCAAACCTCCCACCGTCCCCACGGCGTGAAATTTTCCCTCGCCCAAAGCGATCACCTGGACACCCACCTTCCCCGAGCGGTCATCCATCTTCAGTTCGCCGCTGTATTCCCCCTGCAACGCAAGTTCGCGGTCGCTCTTGGCGTCCCCTCCCGATTTCGCCGCCTCCGGTTCCGCTCCCTCTCCCCCGGCCGCCGAAACAGCCACCACCATCAAACCCGCCAAAAAAGCTCTCAACATGCCAATCCGCATGGTCCATTCTCCAGTCAAGAATCTTGCCAATCTGCCAACGCCATAGCTGTCCGCCCATTATCGAACGCCCCCGCCCGCTTGGCAAGAAACCTGCTCAGCCCAACACCGACGGCGCCTCGCCCGCCCCTCATCCCCGGGCCGAAAACAGCTCCGCGTATTCGATCACCCAAGCGTCGATCAGCTCCGCGAATCGGTCCGAGTCCGCCTCCGCCAGCGGCTGGTAATGCGTCCGATTGAACGCCTCCTTGTTCCGGATCGTCCCTCGCGCGCTGATCTCCAGAATGTGCCCCGAGCTATACGGCCGCACGACCACCTCCAGCCGGCTGAACGCGCTCCCCCGGCGGCCGTCGCGAAAATCGGCGTCGTCCCGATTCACCGCCGCCCCCCACCCGCGGTCGCTCACCACGGTCTCGTACTGGAAGCCCGGTAGAAATCCCGGCACCCGGCTCAGACAGCGCTCAATATACTCCGACAGCGTCAATCGCAATTGCGAATGCAGCCGCTTCAACTGCTCCTCGCTCAACGCCGCCGCCCGCGCCGCCTGGTTGCGAGCGGTCGCCGATCGCTCCCCGCGCTGAATCGCCCGTTGCAGTCGTTCGTCAAAGTCCATCGGCCGCCGACCGTCGCTTGAAAAATCGTATCCCGAATACCAACCGGCAAACCGGGGATCGAATCGATCGCTCGTCCCACCAACCGGCGACCCGGCCGCTTGATACGCCCGCTGTCGCTTGATCCATCCCCCGTCTCTCGTCGGGAACCGAAAAAATCGCTAAGACCCCGCCGAAGACGGCTCGACCGTCGGCGCCGCCCCGTCCGCCCCCCCGTCCCGCTCCGGCGTCGCCCCCTGCGGCTCGTTCGAGCCAGACAGCCGATTGTCAGTGGTCGTGTCCGTCGTCGCGCCGGCCGCCGCTTCGTTCGCCAAAGCGTCAGTCGCCAACTCGCTCGCAGCCAACCCCGTCTCTGCCGCCGCCTCGGCCTGCGTCGGGGCTGCCAGCTCGCCCGGCGCTGACGGCGGCTTCCGATTCTTCTTCCCCGTCTCCTCGGGCGCAGGCACAGGCTGCTCCCCCGACTGAATCTTCTTGAACTGCAGCAAGTCCCCAAACGTCCGCAACGGCTCCTTCCCCTCGATCATTTTCTTGGTCAGCGGGACCAGCGGCTTTGGCTTGGGCTTCGGTTTGAACTCCTGATTCGGTCGAGCCCCCCCATCGGTCGGCTTAGCGCCAAAGGGTCGTCGATGCGCCGGCGGACCTCGTCGCGCTCCGCCCGGTGGGCCTCCGGCGCCTCCCTGACCCCCGGCCGTTCCCCCCCCATGCGTTCGCCCTCCTGGTCCCGGACGCCCCCCCCCCGGTCGTCCCGCCGGTCGGGGCGGACGTGGCGTTCGATCGGGCGCGGCGGGCCGCGGTGCGGCATGACTCTGATCGGCCCGCGCCACCTGCGCCTGCCCTCCACGATCATTCTGCCCTCCACGATCATTCTGCCCACCCCGATCATTCTGCCCCCCGCGATCCTGCGACCGCTCCGGCTTCCCGCGCCGCGGCGGTTCCGGCCGCTTCGAACCCGGTGGAATCATCGTCAACGACACCCGCCGCCGCGTGCGGTCGATCTCCAGCACCCACACCTTCACAATGTCGCCGACCGACACCACCTCGTGCGGATCGCGCACAAACCGGTTGGCCAACTGGCTCACGTGGACCAACCCGCTATCGTGCAAGCCAATATCCACAAACGCCCCGAAATCCACCACATTCAGCACCGACCCGCTCAGCTCCATCCCCTGTTGCAGGTCGTCCAGCTTGAGCACGCCCCGTTTGAAAATCGGCTCCGGCAAGTCCTCGCGCGGATCGCGCCCCGGCCGCGTCAATTGCGAAACGATGTCCCGCAACAGCAACTTGCCAATGTGCAATTCCTGCCCCACCGACTCCAGGTCGAGCGACTTCGTCAGTTCCGTCAGCTCCGCGACCGTCTCTTTCTTCGTCAGGTCCGCTTCCGACCGCCCCAAGCGCGTCAGCACCGATCGCGCCGAGTCGTAGCTTTCCGGGTGGATCCAGGTCGCGTCCAGCGGATGCTCGCCGTCCCGGATCTTCAAGAACCCTGCCGCTTGCACGAACGTCTGCTCGCCAAACCCCGGCACCGCCTTAAGCTGTTCGCGGGTCTTGAACGGGCCATTCGCCGTCCGGTGGTCGTACACCCGCCGCGCCGTAAGCTGATTCAATCCCGATACGTATCGCAACAGCGCCGGGCTGGCGGTGTTCAGATCGACCGCCACGAAATTCACGCACGACTCCACCACCGCGTCCAGCGACGCCCGCAGGTGCTTCGCCTTGACGTCGTGCTGGTAGAGCCCCACCCCGATGCTCGCCGGGTCGATTTTCACCAGTTCGCTCAGCGGATCTTGCAGCCTCCGCCCGATCGATATCGCCCCCCGCAGCGTCGCGTCGTACTTCGGAAACTCTTCCCGCCCGAGCGGACTCGTTGAATACACGCTGGCGCCAGCCTCGTTCACGATCACATACGCGACCCCCTCCTCCTTCAGCTCGTTCGCCAGAATGTCCGCCACCAGCTCTTCCGTCTCCCGGCACGCCGTCCCGTTGCCGATCGCCAGCACCTTCACCGAATGCTTGCGAATCAACTCGATCAGTCGCGTGCGGGCATCCAATTTCCGCTCCGCCTTGCCGATCAGGAAAATGACCGCGTGCTCAAGCAGGTTGCCGAATTCATCCAGCACCGCCAATTTGCAGCCGCTCTTGAATCCCGGATCCAGCGCCAACACCCGGCGATCCCGCACCGGCGCCTGCAACAGCAGGTTTCGCAAATTCTTCGCAAACACCTCCACCGCGTGCGCCTCCGCCGCGTCGGTGAGCTCCCGCCGCGCCTCGCGCTCCAGGCTTGGTATCACCAGCCGCGTCAGCGCGTCCCGCGTGCAGCCGCGCAAAAATTCGGCGTGCGGATGGTCGGGCGGAACGAGCAACTCCTCCGCAACCCGCACCATCTCGGCCTGGTCCGCCTCGATCCGCACCCGCAGGATCTTCGCCCGCTCCCCCCGGTTGATCGCCAGCACCCGGTGCGGCGGAATCCGCGTCAGTTGCTCCTGATAATCGAAGTAGTCGCGGAATTCGTGGACCAGTCGCTCCTTTTCCTCCTGCTGCTTCGTCTTGGGCGGCGCCTTTTTCCGCGGCTGCCGCACCTCGGCCGCGCTCGCGCCTGCCCCCCCCGCAGGCGCCGCTACGGCGCCCTCAGCCGGAGCAACGGCGGGTTCACCCGAGCCCCCTACCTCAACCGTTCCTGCCTCAACCGTTCCTGCCTCCGCTCCCGCTGCGTGTAGGGCGTCTTGGCCGGTCGACCCGTCCGCATTCTCCCCTCTTTGGCGATCGGGCTCCGCCGGGGAAACAACTTCCGCGTGCTCCGGTTCGCCGCCAACAATCGCGCTTGTTTCGGCGCCCTCCTCGCGAGCAGCCTCGTCCTTTCGTATCGCCTGCGTCCCTCCATCTGCGTCGGATAGAGGGCTCTCGCCGCCTTGCAAAGTTTCAACCGCCGGATCGCCCGCCGGCGCTTGGCTTTCGCCGACCGCACCCGCTGGAGCCTCGGAAATCTCCGAAGACCCGGCCCCCGCTGCATGATCCGCCGCTGCATGATCCGCGGCAGCCGTCTCAGAAGTCGCCGCCGGACCGATTTCCACCCCCCCGCCTTCGCTAGCCACCCCATGCGGCTCGCTCGGCGCCGTGTCGCCAGTGACCAGCGTCCCGTCGGCGACTGCGGCAACCGGCCGTCCGCTCGCCCCCCTCCGATCTCCGCCCCGTTTGTCCTCCCCCCTTCGATCGTCGGCTTTCTTTTCCTCCTCGATCCGGTTGCTGACCAGCTTTCCGGTCCGCCGGACGATCTTTCGCAATCGGTCCCGCAAATCGGCCCGCTCGCTGAAGTCCTCCGCCAGAATGTGCCCCACGCCCAACAGCGCATCGGCCGCGGTCGCCACCAGCTTGTCCGGATTGACAAAGTCGGCCGCCCGTCGGTCCAAGTCCAGCGCCGCCGGATCTCCCGACAGAATCTCCGCCGCCAAGGGCTCCAACTGCCGCTCCCGAGCCAATGTCGCCAGCGACTGCTTCTTCGGTTTGTACGGCAGATACAAATCTTCCAGCCGCTTCGTGCTGTCCGCCTGCTCGATCGCTTTCGCCAGTTCCGGCGTCAGCTTCCCCTGGCTATCGATCGAGCGCAAGATCGTCTGCTTCCGCTCCGCCAGCAATCGCAGCTTCTGCACCCGCGACTCCACGCCGCGGATCTGCTCCTCGTCCAGACCGCCGGTCTGGTCCTTCCGGTATCGAGTAATGAAGGGAACCGTGTTCCCTTCGTCCAACAGACGGACCACGCTTTCCACCTGCTCCAGTGGCAGGGAGAGACCAGTGGCCACCGGACCAAGATCGATGGTAGTTGTAAAGCCCATGCCGAGAAACGCGCGGCCTGTCCGAAGTCTATTTTCGACAGGCGGCCGTTTACTACCGAGGAGAATGACGGAAGCGCAATCGCCGCTGCGGCTTAGCGAACTCGCAATCTATGCGTTGTAGCAAGCGCTTGTCAAGCGCCGCTTGCGATCGACCGCTCCGCCTGCCAACTTATCCCGCGCATCCGCGACCATTCCGCTCCGCCCGATCGTTCCCCGCCTCCCTGGATCCCGCCTATAATCGACTGCCATGCCGGATACGATCTACCTCGATCACAACAGCACCACCCCTCTGCTCCCTGAAGTGCAAGAGGCGATGCGCGCTTGCGAGCAACAGGGTTTCGCCAACCCCTCCAGTCAGCACTCCGCCGGCCGCCGCGCGCGCAAACTCCTCGAAGACGCCCGAGACGAAATCGCCCAAATGCTTGGCGCGAACGCCAGCCCCAAGCCCGATCGACTCCTCTTCACCAGCGGCGGGACCGAGTCCAACAATCTGGCGATCTCCGGTCGCCTTTCGCTTCAGCCCGCCCCCGGTCGTATCGTTGCCTCCCATCTCGAACATCCCAGCGTCTTGGCGCCCCTCGCCTACTGGGCCCGCCGCGGCTGGCGTCTCGACCTGCTCCCCGTCGGCGCCGACGGCGAAGTCCAGTCCTCC
>JALHPA010000090.1 GCA_022842745.1 Pirellulales bacterium | reverse complement strand
ACAGACTCCTCCCCCCCCATGCGGTCTTAATCAGCAGCACAGGCTGCTCGTACCGATCCCCAACCACCTCGCCAAAGCCGAGTTCCGGCCCAATGCACTTCTCCGAGCCAAACCCGACCGTCAGCTTCCCCCGCCGGTCGAGAAACTTAACCCACACGTCCTCCCGCTCGGTCCACTTGCCGTCGCGCCGCCAGCGTCCGTAAAGTTCCCGCGTGGCCGGCAGCTCCGCCTGCGTCTCCATCAAGGAGACCTTCGCCTTCCCCTCCATATTCGACTGCCCCGCCAGCACAAACACCTTCACTGCGGGCAACTTCACTGCGGGCAAATTTACTGCGGGCACATCCACCGCGGGCCGAGCCGCGCCGGCCCCATCGGCGGCTCGCACCGTCTCGCCGCCTCCCGAGCGCAGCGTCACCGAACACAGGGCCATCAAAAACACCGCGATCGACCGCAGATCGATCCCCGTACGCCGCACGTTGCCAGTCCGCTTCAACATGTTTCGCCCTCATTGCTTCCGCCGGGCCCGCGACCGCACCACTAAAGAGGCATGTCGCTGGCCGATTATTCCACGCGCAGCGCGATTCTAACCAACCGGAAGCGCGATGCAAGCAACGGGCGCCATCTCAACGGCGTGTTTCCAGCGTCGTTTTTGATCGGCAGGAGAAGCCCGCCGCCATCCTCTCGGGCGGCTGTGGTCGAGTAGCACGATGGCTATCTCTCGGAATGCTCCTGCGCCGCAGGATCAAATGCCGAAGTGGGCACGCCAAGCCCTTTCGCGATTTTTTCAAGCGTCAGACCGTTGGGAGAATGGTCGACGCGCTCGAGTCGGCAGATGTGGCTTTGCGTCAGACCGCTGCGCTCGTCAAGCTCTTCCTGCGTCAGCCCAGCCTTGGCGCGCAGGTCGCGAATCCGACCGCCGATGAATTCAATCCAGACTTGAGGCTTACCGCCGCTGGCGATCACAGCTCTTACTCTCGTCTTGTCCGGCTCGATGATCTCGGTAATCGCTTGAGCGGCGCTTTCGCGGGCTTCTGGATCGTTCGTCGTCATAAATTCACGCATGACCTCGAACAGATCATCCATGTCAGCCGGCGGAAGCGATTTAACCATGATCCTAAAAAGATACGGCGGACAACGGTCCGCCGTTTCTTGTTCTCATCGAGTTGTAGTCGGCCGCGGTATTCCCCGCGAGCCGCACCTTGATCTCCGCTCGTGCAAAACACGCGCGGCGATCGGAGACAGGTCGCCCGCCTTAATCGCGCGGGCGCACCACGCCCGTCAGCCCGCTGTAGTCGCGCCGATCGTCCGGGTGCCACAAGGGCATGCCCGCTTCGATCCGCTGCGCCAGGGCTTCGATCTTTTCTTTCGATCCGGCAGGGGCTTCCGTGGCGGCAAATTCATCTCCGGCCACCGGGGAAAAATCCTCGTCGTGGCCGTACTTCAAAATCGTCTCAAACACATTGCGATGGTTACGCATAATCCCTTTCTCTCCCGATCCAGCTAACCCACGGCTGCCGCCAAAAAATTCAGCACAACTGAATAACAGCACGGTGCGGAAGTTCGTGGATCTCGAACGACCGGCAACAACAATGCTACGGCGATCCAGCCTTAACAACAGGAATCCCAACGACAGACTGTCGGTTCGACGGAAACGAGAGATCGGCCGCGGTGGGCACGCGGACTCCTAACCAAAAAGATATCGTTTCCACCAACTCTCCAGTTTTTATTAAGCGATTGATTATCGCTGAACGCCGCCAAATGTCAAGTATTTTGCCCCACAAGATGGGCGATTCCACGGCAAACCGTCGCCAGCGTCGCTGACGCGCAATTTTTTCCCATTTCTTGACTTACGCCGCCCGTCTCTCCCCGGTTCGCCCGGTTTCCGCTAGTTTAGAAAAATTCTGGTCCCATTTCCGTTCGGCGGCGCGTCGGCCACGCCGAAGTCGGGCGCTCCGTCCAAGGAACAAACCTGCATGATTTGGATCCACCGCACCATCCAGCTTGCTCCCCGCCCCCGCGGATTCCACCTGGTCACGCACGAAATCCTGCCGCAGCTTCCCGAGTTATCGCGGGTCGACGTCGGGCTTTTGCACCTCTTTCTGCTCCACACCTCCGCCTCCCTCGCCATCAACGAAAACGCCGATCCCGACGTCGCCGCCGATTTGGAGTCCTCCCTCAATAGCATCGTCCCCGAGAAATTCCCCTATCGCCACACGATCGAGGGTCCCGACGACATGCCAGCCCATATCAAGGGCCTGCTCATCGGCCACTCCCTCTCCATTCCCGTCCACCAGGCTCGGCTCTGTCTGGGAACCTGGCAAGGCGTATTCCTCGCGGAACACCGCAACCACGGGGGCTCGCGCAAGCTGGTCCTCACCCTCCAAGGCAGCGAACGCTCCGCGAACTCCTAGCCAATTTGCGCCCGCTCCCCCTCAAATCTTCCGCCAGCCCCCCAAACAACCAACGGGGTCCTCTCGCCCTACTGCGTGTCAAGCAGGTTGACCGTTCCGGTCGCTAAATCGTCGATCCAGGCTTCGATCGCCGTCGCCTGGTTGGCGTTCCGATCCACATGGCCGATCGCTTGCAGGCACCGCTCCGCCCGCGCCGCCGCGATTTCCGCGTCCCCGGCGCCGGCCCGTACCGCCGCTTCCACCCGCCGCGCCAGCCCCTCGTCGTCGCCGCTCGCCGACGCTCCCACCCCTTGCCGCACGAGGCCCCGGTAAAAATCCGCCGCCAGTCCCATTGCCAGCCGCGCCCGGTTCCGCCGCAGGGGCGCCTCTTTCCCCGCCCCATCCACAAACGCCACAACCTCCTTCGCCAGCGTCCAACTGGCGATCCGCCGCCGCGCCAGATGCCCCAATAACGCCTCGCGAAATTCCCACACGGCCGGATCCGCCAACTCGATCGCGCGCGCCAAGCGCCCCTGGCTCGCTTGGGCCAGCCGCTGCGCATCCGCGGGCGACTCCACCCACCCCTGCCCAAGCAACATTTCCGCGACTTCGCCCACCGGCAGCGGCTCGAAGCGGATCATCTGCGAGCGCGAGCGGATCGTTGGAAGTTGCTTGCTGGCGCTCGTTCCAATCAAGATCAGCACCGACCGCTCAGGGGGCTCCTCCAGCGTCTTAAGTAGCGCGTTCGCCCCCTCCTCGTTTAGCCGGTCCGCGTCTTCGATGATCGCGATCTTCCGCTTCCCATAAAACGGCGCCAGCGACATCTCGTAGCACAGCCCCTCCCGCATCCGCTTTTCCATTCTGCCGATAAACAAATCCACCGGGATCTCCGATTTCCCTTCCGGCAGCGAGACTACGTGCAAATCCGGATGCGTCTTCCCCTCGACCTGAACGCAGCTAGCGCACCCCCCGCACGCCGCCAGCTCCCCCTCGCGGTTTCGTTCGCACAGGAGCGCCTTGGCCAGCGCCCCCGCAAAAGCCCGCTTCCCCACCCCCTCCGGTCCCAAAAAAAGAAACGTACTCGCCAGCCGCCCCGTGGCGACCGCCCGCTCGAACTGCTTCCCGACCGCGTCGTGCCCGCGAATTCCTTGCCACATCCTGCTCCGGCTCACTGGCCGCCCTGCATTTTCCCGTTGTCACCTACCCTGTTCCGTCGACAGCAGATATCGCTCCCGAATCGCTTCCTGCACCGCTTCCACCGGCTGCGCCGCATCGATCACCGCCACCCGCTCTGGATCGAGCCGCGCCTCCGCTAGGTACCCTTCCCGCACCCGCCGCTGGAAATCCGCCCCGCGGGACTCCATCCGGTCCAGCTCCCGCCCCATGCGTGCCTGCGCCCCTTCCGGAGACAGGTCCAATACAAACGTCAGCCCCGGCGACAGCCCCCCCGTCGCCAGTTCCCCCACCCTCTTGATCTCCGCCACGTCCAGACCCAAAGCGTACCCTTGGTACACCACGTTCGACAACAAATACCGATCCGAGACCACCGTCTTCCCCGCAGCCAACGCCGGTCCAATCCGCTCCTCGACAAGCTGCGCCCGCGCGGCCATGTACAGCAGCATCTCCGCCACCCGGTCCACGCGAAACCCGTGGTTCCCCAATAGCAACTCCCGGATCCGTTCGCTCAACTCCGTCCCCCCCGGATCCCGGCACTCCACCACGTCCGTCCCGCGCTCCCGCAGCCATGCGCAGAACCGCGCGATTTGCGTCGACTTGCCGGCGCCGTCCACGCCGTCAAACGAAAAAAAACGGGGATGCGTGCAAGTCGGCATCGTTCAACCATCGGGCCAGCGGCCCACGCTCCCCCCGGAAATCGGACTCCAAAACGCTCATGGCCGCATCCAGAACAAGCTCCATCCCAGCCGCGGCGTCACGCCCCCATTCTCTCCCCCAGCGGCCATTTGCGAAAGCCAGCCCCACGAACTCGGGCCCCCGGCCCCAAAACCAGCCCGCCTCCCGATCGCTAGTCAGTTTGCTCCGGGAAACAGCTCCTTGATCGGACTTCCCTCGGCCAACGGCAAGGGTCGGCCAAGCAGATCGTGAATCTCGTGTTTTGGGTCGATGCCGAAGCGCCACAGTAGCGTCGCCACCAGATCGCCAGGAGTGACAGCGTTGCTGATCGGATACGCCGCCTCGCGGTCACTTTCGCCAAAAACTGCTCCCCGCGCCGCACCGCCCCCCGCGAACACGGCGCTATAACAATTCGGCCAATGATCGCGTCCGGCGGATCCGTTGACGCGCGGCGTACGGCCAAACTCGCCCATCGCCACGACCAGTGTCTCGTCCAGCAATCCTCGTTCGTCCAGATCCTCGATCAGCGTGGCGAACCCTTGGTCAAACGGTGGGAGTAATTCTCGGTGCCGCGGAAAGATGTTGGCGTGGCTGTCCCAATTCGCGTCCTGGCCATTATAAACTTTGTCGTTGACGTTGATGAATCTCACACCCGCTTCCACCAGCTTACGCGCCAACAGCAAACTCTGGCCCAGCGTGTTTCGGCCGTACCGTTCGCGGATCCGGCCCGATTCGTCCGCGATTTGAAACGCCTGTCGTACGGCTTTGCTGCGGATCAGTTCCAACGCGCGCTGCTGATACCCGTCCATGCCGGCCATCGCCGCGCGTGGATTGCCGTCTTTGCCGGGCGAGTTCTCCAAACGAGCGCGCAACGACAATCGCTCGTCCAGTCGGGCCAGCGTTACCCCTGCTGGCGGCGTGAGATCGGGAATCGTAAAGTCCGCGGCGTTGGGGTCGGTGGTAAGTTGAAATGGGTCGTGCTCACCCAACAAAAAGCCCGCGTTCTGACCGGCCAAATCCACCACGTTATGCATCACGTGGGGTAGGGCCACGTTAACCAACGGACTTCCCGTGCGGGGCAACCGTCCGGCCGCGGTGAGGAAACTCAGTGCCGCGCCGACATTGGGGAAATCGATGCTTCGATCGGCGCCCAGAATATCCAAATCGACCTTCGGCGGACGCCCAACCAGCGCCTGATACATGGCCGAGTTGTGGTTCCCCATCCCGTGATGCAGGGAGCGAACCACGGCCAGCCGATCCAGAATCTTCGCGCACCGCGGCAATTGTTCCGACACAAGACGCCCCGGAATTGCCGTGGCGATGGGCGGATATTCCCCGCGGATTTCAGACGGGGCACGGGGCTTCGGGTCCCAGGTCTCGAGTTGGCTCGGCCCGCCATAGAGCATCACGACAATGCAGGACTTGATCGGGCGAGATGGTGCGGTCAGCGCGGCGGCCGCGTGGGGACCAGACATCGTCTGATTGAGCATCGCGGCGATGCCGCTCAACCCGGCTTCGCGTAGAAATTGACGGCGCTGTTGCGGTCGTTCCCAAATGCCTGGGATTTCCAGCATCACACACCGTCGGAACGAGGTCGGAGATTCGAGGTAAGCGTATTTGCCGGGGGATCGGGCAGCGCGAATGGCGAACCATTCGCGACCGCGCCGGCGCCTCGCGGCGATCATACCGGGGCAAAGATCGGCAAGCAAGAATCGCCGGATGCGCCGTGAACCGTAGACCACAACAAATCCCTCTCCTCGACCGCCAACGATTCAGCAGGAGCAGGAGTCAATTTCATGCCAGTTTTCTCGAGAATAGTATGAACATGCCATTCTGCGGTTTCCTGAGCCATCTTCGGGGACGCGGTTTGCGTTTCCGAGCCAGGGAAATTAGCATAAGGGCCGGTTGATGTTGAGATTTTTCATTTTACGTTTACGGCCAATGGCTTGGCCCTGCTGGAGAGGTTCCCCAAATGAAGCGGCTATTCCGACAAATGCGGCCCCTGGCCCGTGCGGTCTTGATCTGGGGCCTGGTGATGATTCTGGCGGTCGACCCCGTTTGGGCCGGGCGGTTCTTTAGCCACAGGTCCTGCCGCCCCATGCGAGCCAGCGCCTGCCGGCCGGCTTGCGTCCCGGCCGACTGCCTCCCCTGCACCCCGATCGATGCCTCCTGCGCCGTTCCCAGTTGCACCGACGGCCCCTTGCCCTCCTCTCACAGTCTACCGCTCATCCCGCTGCAACCCTCTCTGCCCCTCACGCCTCCGAGCGATACGGATCCCCTTCCGAGCGGCGCAGGCACAGGCGCCGGCAGCGGCGCCACGGGCGGTTCCGCTGCCTCTCCCTCCGACAAGCCGGCCGACGAGACACCCCCCGCACTGCCCCCGCCGACCGATAGCGGCGCTTCGCCTCCGTCGGACGCTCCGCCATCGCTTGAACCCTCGATTGAACCCTCCACCCCGACCGATCCGGCGCCAAGCGTACCTGCCACGCCCCCCGCTGCTCCCCCATCCCTCCCGCCAGACACTGCGACTCCGGCGACTCCCGCCGCCACGCCGCCCGACACAACCCCCGGCGCCGATCCCGCCGTACCACCGCCGACTCCTGCGGTCGACGACCCCTTCTCGGTCCCCGCCACTCCCAGTTCTCCGGCCGAGGCGACGCCCGACGCTGCTAAGCCTGAAGTCCCAAGCCTCGATACGCCCGCCCCCTCCTCCCCAGTCGAACCGAGTCCCGATTCCAATCTCGACGACCCGTTCGCACCCCCCAAGGCGGATGCCGCGCCCCCGAAAGCGGACCCGGCGGCCCCTGCTCTAGACGACCCCTTCGCTCCCGGCAAATCATCCGCCGCGGAACCGGCCCCCAATCTCGACGACCCCGCTCCCGCTGCCGAGCCCGCCGGCGCAGGCGCCCCCGCCGCTCCCATGGCGGAAACGCCCCAACCCCCCGCGGCCGAACCGGCCCTTCCACAAGACGAAGCCCCCCCCGCCGACGACCCGTTCGCCCTCCCGGAGGAAAAGGTCTCGCACGTTGAACCGATGGATGTCCTCCGCGGTTGGACCGACGCCAGCGGCAAGTTCCGCGTTCGCGGCCAACTCAAACAGGTCTTCGCCAGCCAGAAAAAAGTCCGCATCCTCAAGGACACCGGCAAGTACACGACGGTTCCCTTGCAGTTGCTCAGTGCCGAGGATCTGGCGTTTGTCCGCCAGCACGCGCCAGACTTGCTCGCCGGCCAATAATCCCTTGCGGCAACTGCGTACAGATCCATCTAATCGGCGCAGCCTTGTGCTGCGCGAAAACCGCGCCATGTCCCTTCCCCAGGCGGCAGCCCCCCTGGTTTCCTTCTGCCTGGCTTTTGTGCTCTGGATTCCGCAGCGGTCGTCCGCCGCCCCCCCCTCGGAACAACCGTTGCCCGTCTCCGGGACGTTCGAGCCTTCCTACCAACCGTTTGACGACCTGCTCCGTGAGTTCGTCGCCCAGCACCAGGTCCCCGGCGCGGCCTTGGCCGTCGCTCGGAACGGCAAAATCGTCCTCGCGCGGGGCTACGGCTACGCCGACCTGGACGCAAAAACCCCGGTCCAGCCCGACTCGCTCTTCCGCATCGCCAGTCTCTCCAAGCCGATCACCGCGGTCGCCATCATGCAGTTGGTCGAACGGGGCCAACTCCGGCTCGAAGACCGTATCTTCGACCTGCTAGCGCTGGAAAAACCATCCCCGCCGGCGGCCGCCAAAGAGCCATCGTCACCCCCCTCGACGCTCGACCCCCGCTGGCGCGAGATCACGATTCTGCATCTCTTGCAGCACCGTGGCGGTTTCGACCGCGACCGCTCGTTCGATCCCATGTTCCGCG
>JALHPA010000089.1 GCA_022842745.1 Pirellulales bacterium | reverse complement strand
GCGCTCGCCGCCATTCGACGTCCGGACTTTGTCTGGCCCAACGTCTACGGCCGGGGGGGATAAACCGGCTGGCGTTCACGGCTGGCCGACTGGCGCGGCATCGCCGCAGCGATCGATCGCGGCCAATAGCAACTCGTCCAAGTCCCCCCGGGCCGATAGCGTCGCCGCCAGCCGCGGGTGGACGAACAGCCGCACCCGCTTCACGTAGTCGTCGAACTGCTCGCGAGCCAGGGTTCGGGTCACCGGCGATATTTCCTCCAGCCAGCGGTATTCGTTTCGCTTAGGGAAATAAACCTGCACGTTGAATTCGACCTCCCGTTCGACCGGTGGCGCATCGAACAGAATTTCCTCCGCGGCGATCGGCCCGCCGCCGCGACGGCTGGCTTCCGCGGCGAATTCCCCCGCCAGCCGCACCAGCCACGGGAACGGCCGCCCGGCGATCCGCTCATACATATCCCGCTGCTCGATGAAGCTGAACTGCGCCAGACGTTTGTAGAGCCGCCGCCGCGGGCCAAACAAGCCCCCGACCAGCTCCGCCGCCGCCGTTTGCTCCGCCGCCGGCAGCAGTTCGGCGATGAATTCCTGTTCCACTTGCGAAAACAACCGCTCCAAGTCCAACCGCGGTCGCAACAGGAAAAACGCCCGCTGCAACATCGCCGTCGCCGACCGGACGGCATGGTGCCAATACACTTCGCTGAACATCACGTACCGCGCAAAGACCATCATCTCGGCCGCCGTCCGCCCCTTGTCCGTGATCGCCAGCCCGTCCCCCGTCTCGTTCAAGCACAGGCTGCCGATGAGGCGTTGTTGGTCGAAGTGCCGGCCATAGGGAACGCCCGCGTGCAAGCTGTCCCGCAACAGATAATCCATCTTGTCGACGTCGATCGGTCCGGAGAGCAGGCTGCGCAGGATTTTCCCCCGCGCGTCGACCGCCGGTAACGACAACAGGGCCACCAGTTCTTCGGGATCGATCTTCCAATCTCGCTGCAACAGTTCGGCCAATTCCTCCTGCTGCAAGAAAGCCGCCGCGAATTGCTCGTGCCGCGGCAGGCCCGGCAGGTGCATGTCCTCGATGGGATGGCAGAATGGCCAATGCCCCAGGTCGTGCAACAGGGCCGCCGCCAGAAACAATTCCGCGTCCCGCGGACCCACCGCCGCGGCGAATCGCTCGTCGAACGACATCTGCGACAGGTACAAAAGCGCGAGCCGATACACCCCCAGCGAGTGCTCGAACCGGCTATGGTTCGCCGCCGGGTAGACCAGCCCCACCAGACCCAACTGGCTGATCCGCGACAATCGCCGGAACGGCGCCGCGTCGATCAGCCGCCGCACGCGCGGCGTCACCGGCACATCCAATTCCGGTGGAATGCGAATCAGCGAAGACGCCGCGCCTGCCCGCACTAACTCCGGCAGGTCGCGGATGGCGCGCCCCTCGCTTGCGCTGCCGGAGTGAAAAGCGGCGCCCATGTATCCAGCCCTTGTCCGCCGATCGCCCCATTCCGCCTGTCGGAATGAATTCCGAGGCGCAGTTTCGAGTTCAAAAGGGGCGGATGCCCATCACCACCAGCAACAGCGCCGTCACGACCACGTACAACATGCAATGGAAGAATGCGTTCGTGGCTTCCAGATCGAGCGTCCCCAGGGCCACCAGCGATCCGATGGTGATTAATACGGCCGCCGCCGGAATGACCTGAAACATTTCCGCCGAGCCTTCGGGATATCCCCACACCCGCGAAGCGATCAGCACGTATCCGCCCCAAAGCAAGGCGTACACCGCCGAGACGATCGCCGTGCGAATATACAACGGCACTCCGCGGTACGGCTCCAGCTCCGCCTCGCGCAAAATGGCGTATCCTCCCAGCACGAGCGGCGGCGCCATCAACACTGCCCCGGCCCCCAAAATCCAGCCGTTCGCCAACTCCGCCCGCCCCAGGGCAAAGGCCACGGCCAGCACCGTGATCGCTCCCCCGGCCATCAGCGCGATCGACAGCGGCGTTAGTCGCGTCTTTTGCCGGGACAGCGGCTTGAGCACCGAGCGCCCCTGGGCATCCTTGGCTGCGGTCGCCGCCCCCCCCGAAAATTCTTCCGGGGCATGGATGACCACCTGGTCCTCCAGCTTGGGGACCGTGATTACGGCCTTGCACTTGGGGCACGGACCCTGTTTGCCCGCGAATTTCTCGCTGACCTGAAAACGGGCTTTGCACGCGGTGCAAACAACAGCAATCGCCATAGGCGTCTGGATCGAAGGCGCGAGTTTTCCGCCAGGCGGAACGGATGGGAACAAAAAAGCGCCCTCGCGGGCGCGTGCTCCAGTTTCAACTCCCCTCCGCGGCAAGTCAAGGACGGCCCCGGCCGGCAAAATCGACCTGCCCGGCGAAGCGGCCACTGCCGCGGCTTACGCTCCCGCCGTCGCCGGAACCCGCACTCGCTCCGACCGCGAGCGACCTACAGCGGAGCGTTGGGGTTCTTGATCTGCCCTGGATCGTTGTTATGCACATCGAACCGGCGCGGGCGGTCGTCCGCGGTGCGGATGTTCTGCTTCTGCAGCCCGGCCCGCTCCAAAAGCGACTTCGAGAGAATGTCGTTGTGGAGATTCTCGACCGGGGGCGGTCCGATGGCGCCCAAGTCCGATGGCGAGTATTTCAGTTCGTAGTGGTGTTTGGCGACCGAGAGCGTGTCCCCCGGGTTGATAAGCTTTTCGGTGACGCGATTGCCATTCACCTTGACTCCGTTGCGGCTTTTCATGTCCTTCACGTACCAATAGCCGCCGTTGAGCGTCAATTGGCAGTGATGGGCCGAAACGTTCGCGAACCGCAGAACGATATCGCAGCTCTCCCGTCGGCCGACCAGCAGCGTTCGCTTCACCAAGGGAATAGGGTCACCGCCGCCGAGCGGATGCAATTCGCCAAACATAGGCGCCTCTGGGATGAGAATTCGGAATGCCCTATAACTGCTGTTAGCGCCTTGGCCCGCTAGTTTTAACTGTAGTCCTGCCCTCCAGAATCGTCAACAATGCAGCCGCTAAACGAGGCGCTGTCGCAAAATAAGACGGCTTGCGGCGGGTTTTCGTTCCCGCGGGAGGCTGTTTCCGCCGTTCTTCGCGAGCGTGATGGGACGGTTCAAGCGAAATCCGTGCCAGATTGGCTTGCGGCAGGGCTGCGCTACTATCACTACAACTTTTTTTTGCGGCGGAAATTCGGCGAACGGGTGCAAAAGGTCAGCGTCGACGCCGGATTTACCTGCCCCAACGTGGATGGCACGGTCGCCCGCGGCGGCTGCACCTTCTGCGACAACCGCAGTTTCAGCCCCAGCCGTCGACTCCCGCGGCAAGGGATCGCTGGGCAGATCGAGGAGGGCATCCGGCGGCTCCAGCGTCGGTACCGGGTCGATCGGTTCTTCGCCTATTTTCAGCCGGCCACCAATACCTATGCCCCCGTCGAGCGGCTCCGCCCGCTGTATGAAGCGGCCCTTTCGCATCCCCAGGTGGTGGGCCTGGCCATCGGCACCCGGCCCGACTGCGTCCCCGACGGCGTACTCGATCTGTTGTCGGAGTTTGCCGCCCGCACGTACCTGTCGGTCGAGTACGGCATGCAAACGATGCATGATCGGTCGCTAACCTGGATGAACCGTGGACACGGCCACGCCGCGTTTCTGGATGCGGTATCCCGCAGCCGGGGGCGCGGTTTTGAAATTGGCGCCCACGTAATGCTCGGTCTACCGGGAGAGACGCGCGATGACATGCTGGCCACCGCGCGGGAGGTGGCCCGGCTGAGGGTGGACAGCGTCAAAATCCACAATCTCTATGTGGTGAAGGATACGCCCCTGGCCGATCAATTCGCCGCTGGCGAAGTGACGTTGCTGGATCGGGACGAATACATTTCCACGCTGGTGGATTTTCTGGAGCTGTTGCCCCCCGAAATGATCATCGAGCGAATCAGCGGCGAAGCGCCGCCGCGTTACTTCGTCGCTCCGGCCTGGTCGTTGGACAAGCCGGCCATCCGAACCGCGCTCGACAACGAATTTCGCCGCCGCGATACCTGGCAAGGGAAGCGATTCGGCGACTAACAGCGCGCACGCAAAACAGCGCGCAGGCATACGAGTGCGCAGGCATACTCGCTCGCAACCGCGCGGCTGGTATCCGCTGGGTCTAAAATGCGCCTACAATCGCCGCGCCCCACAGGGTGCCGTCTACCAGCACCGAGCACTGGCGATCGCCCCCTGTTGGGGATTGGTCTTTGTCCGCAGCGACTTAGTGGAGCTTGGCGAAAGCTGCCAGGGCCGCTTGAGCATTCTCGATGCCGCCGAGCGAAAGCGCGAACTTCTTGGCGGCCAGCAGATGATCGATATTCAATCCGACGCCGTTGCCGGCGGCCGCGCTCATCGCGCCTTTGCGTCGCGCTCGCCCTCGGCTTGAGCGATCTTTGTATTTGATTGCCGCGACCAATGCCTGCGACACGGTCATGCCGTTAGCGCCCAGAGCCTCGGTCACTTCTTTCACCTTGGCCTTGGGATGGGCCTTGAAATACTCGCGGACCGCCTGAGACTTTTCGCCGCGTTCCGGTTTCGCACTTTTCGCCACGTTACACTCCTCGCAACAAGGGACACTCGCCCCGATTAGTATAGTGTCCAGAATATCCGGCGCGCCGTTGGATGCCAAGGGCCGATCGAGCAACAATATTCAGAATTCATTAACGCACTAATTTAACCCGACCGGCGCCAGATCTAACAAAGACAAGTATTCAGTGGCGGAAAAGCTGTTATAAAGACTGGCGACCTCCAGCGCAGGGGCGCATAAGTTTGCTGCAACATGGCCCGCACTCCGGAACGTGATGATGAGCGGTAGATGCTTGATTTCCGCGGCATGTATCGTATTGTCTGCAAGCGCGGCGTCGCTGCGCGGCGATGACTGGCCGCATGCGTTCGGTCCCGGTTGGAACTCGAAGTCGCAAGAGACGGGGCTGGAACTTCAATGGAACACGGGCGGTCCCCCGCGCGCGTGGTTGATATCCAATTTGGGAGTCGGATACTCAGGTCCGGCGGTAGTGGGGGATCGAGTCTATATCATGGCCGGACGGGACAAGACGGAGTACATGATCGCCTTGGAGTTGCGGAGTGGCAAAGAGGTTTGGGCGACTCCGCTCGGTCCAATGTATGAAAATGAATATGGCGACGGTCCTCGAGGCACCCCGACCGTCTCCCAAGGGCTCGTTTATGGCCTCACCGGCAGAGGCGTCCTGTGTTGCGTCGAGGCGGACAACGGCCGCAAGTTATGGTCCGTATCCTATATTGAGCTGGGCGGCGAAGTCCCTGGGTGGGGCTATAGCGAGTCGGTGCTCGCCGATGGCGACCAAATCGTAGGCATCCCCGGAAAAAAGGGAGGCATCGTCGCGCTGGATCGCCGGACCGGCGCGATTCGCTGGCAAACGACGGCCTGGACCGATGAGGCCCAGTACACCTCACTCGTTCCTTATTCCGTCGACGGCGAACGGCAATACGCGGCCCTCTCCCGGCTAAGGTTGGCGGGAATTCATGCCGGCGCTGGCGAGATTCGCTGGCAGCGGCGGTTTGAGAGTTCGGTCGTCGTCACCACCAGCCCGTTGATGGTCGCCAATCAGATTTTCGTTTCCGCCGGGGGGAGCACCGGCTGCATGTCGATTCGAGTCACGTCCCCCACGACCGTCGAGCACGTCTATTCCAATAAGGTGATGAAAAACCTTGCGAACGGATTGACGCTCTCCGGCGAGACCCTTGTCGGTTATTCCGAGAATCGCGGCTGGGTCTGCCAGAATTTCAAGAACGGGAATTCGATCTGGCTCAGCAAGGACTTCGATCGAGGCTCGATCGTGTACGTGGATGGACGCCTGATCTGCCTCTCGGAAGAAACTGGAGAAGTCGTTTTGGCCGCGGGGGACGCGACCGCTTGGAAAGAGTTGTCCCGCTTTATGCTCGCCCCCCCCTCCAAGCTGCGCAAGCCCCTGGGACGTGTTTGGACCCAGCCGGTGGTCAGTCGAGGCCGGCTGCTGCTGCGAGACCAAGAAATGCTGCACTGCTTTGACCTAAGAAAGCCGCCGGCTTCCGATCCGCGGTAATTCGACCGTTGCAAGCTGGCGCCGGCGCTTCAGGGCGCGGCCAATGTTATCGCGCCCCGGGGCGCCAAACTGCGAAAGGAATATTCGTGGTACGAATGTCTGTCCGATGCGTTGGGCCGTGGGCGATCGGTTTACTACTTCCGGCCGCCGCGTCGGCCGCCGAGCACCAATCGCTGGGCGCGCGATTGAGCTGGCCCAGCGTATTGCCCTTTGTGGCGATCTTGTTGGCGATTGCTATTCTCCCCCTCGTGGCCCCACATTGGTGGGAGCACAACCGCAATAAGGGACTGATAGCCGCAATCTTGGCCGTCCCCTTGGCAATATATCTTGCCACGCAATTCGGCGAGGCTGGAAAGCACGACCTGCTCCACGCCGCCAAGGACTATGTCTCCTTCCTGCTCCTCTTGGGATCGCTGTTCGTCATTAGCGGCGGCGTATACGTCGGCGGCTCCCTGGCGGGCACGCCGCTCGTCAACACCGCCGTGCTCTCGTTGGGCGCGTTGCTGGCCAGTTTCATCGGCACCACCGGCGCGTCGATGTTGCTGATCCGCCCGCTGTTGCGGGCCAATCAATCGCGCGAAAACAAAGCCCACGTGGTGGTCTTCTTTATCTTTGTCGTCTCCAATTGCGGAGGATTACTCACTCCGCTCGGCGATCCGCCGCTGTTTTTAGGATTTCTCAAAGGCGTCCCATTCGACTGGACGTTGCAGCTTGCCAGACAATGGCTCATCGTCAACGTTTTACTGCTGGTGATTTTCAATGCTTGGGACCAATGGGCGCTGAATCGGGAAGAGCGCGAGCGCCCCGGTTCCCAGTTGGAAGAAGTCCAGCGCCACGAGCGGCTACACATCGAGGGCAAACGGTGCTTCGTCTTTCTGCTGGCGATCGTGGCCATCATCGCGGCCTCGGGAAAAGGCCTGGGCAATGGTGGAAACCCCTGGCCGTTCGGCGTGCAAGAAGGACTGATGGCCGCCGTCGCGCTCGCCTCGTTTTGGACCACTCCGTCCGAAATCTTCCGCAAAAACCGTTTCGGATTTGGACCCATACTTGAGGTCGCCGTTCTGTTCGCTGGCATCTTTGTCACCATGATTCCCGCTCTGGCGTTGTTGAACGTCCACGGCGGCAAGCTGGGCATCCAAGAGCCGTGGCAATTTTTTTGGGCCACCGGCATTCTTTCCAGCTTTTTGGACAACGCCCCCACCTATCTCACCTTCGCCGCGACCGCTTGCGGCGCCGCCGGCGTCTCCACCGAGCATCCTCTCTACCTGCGGGAGTTTTTGCAAAGCGATACCACGGGGCAAGCCGCGTCCATCCTGGCGGCGATCTCCTGCGGCGCCGTCTTCATGGGGGCGAATACCTACATCGGCAACGGGCCCAATTTCATGGTCAAAGCCATCGCCGAAGAGAACGGCGTGCGGATGCCAGGATTTTTTGGCTATATGGCCTACTCGATCGCCGTCCTGATTCCGATCTTGGTGCTCGTCACCGTCCTGTTTTTCGTCTGACCGCGCGCCGCGCGTCCTTTCAGCCCACCCGGCGCGCCGCTCAGGTCGCGTCTTCCCGCTCCCCCTCCATCCGGCCGCAGGCGCCGACCAGCCGCACGACCTTGCGCCGCACGGAGAGCACGTTCTCCGGCGCGTGCAGCTCGAAGCTTAACGCCCGCGCTCGCTCCGCGACTTGCGACTGGTGGGCCGTATCGCCCAAGGCCGCCATCTCTTCGCTCAACTGCTGCACTTCGCTCCATTGTTCGTGGGCGGCGGCTTCTAGCAGCCGGTCGGACCGGCACAGCAACTGATCGGCGGCGTTCGCCATCCGCGAAACCCCCAATCCGAGCCGGGCGCTATGGGCCGACGTTGCGGTAGAACGAGATTCAGACATGGCGACACCTCGGAGGGCCAGAGGTTGAGGGCGGGACCGGCGCATGAGAACGCCAGCTATGCAACTCTAGCTCAGAATCCCCCTGTCGCCCGCTCGGCCCCGGATCATTTCTCTTCCTTGCCCAGGGCCAACACGCCCGCTTGCAAAACCGC
>JALHPA010000088.1 GCA_022842745.1 Pirellulales bacterium | reverse complement strand
CCTTCACGATGGCCAACGTGATTCAGGCGGTGCAACGGCCCACGCTGGTCCTGTCGCACAACAAGACGCTGGCCGCGCAACTGTACTCGGAGTTCAAGGAATTCTTCCCGCGCAACGCGGTACACTACTTTGTCAGCTACTACGACTACTACCAGCCGGAAGCGTATATCCCCCAGCGGGACATCTACATCGAGAAAGACGCCTCGATTAACCAGGAGATCGACCGCCTGCGGCTGGCCAGCACCAGCGCCCTGGTCAGCCGCCGGGACGTGATCATCGTGGCCAGCGTCTCCTGCATTTACGGCCTCGGCTCGCCGCAGGATTATCGGGCCATGATGGTCGGATTGCACATCGGCCAGCAGATCGACCGCGACGACGTCTTGCGGCGGCTGGTCGATATCCAGTACGACCGCAACGATATTGATTTTCAACGGGGAAAATTCCGCGTCCGCGGCGATTGCGTCGAGCTATGGCCATCTTACGAGGAGTTCGCCTATCGCATCGAATTCTGGGGAGACGAAGTCGAACAGCTCTCCTACATCAATCCCACCAGCGGCGAAATCATCAGCCGCGAGGAGCAGTTGTTCGTGTATCCCGCCAAACACTTCGTTCTGCCGGAAGAGCGAATCGGCGCCGCCATCGCCGCCATCAAGCAGGAACTCGAAGATCGCTTGGAACTGTTTCGCAACCAGGGAAAACTGCTGGAAGCCCAAAGGCTCAATGCCCGCACCCGGTTCGACATTGAAATGCTCCAGGAGGTTGGGTATTGCCCCGGAGTGGAAAACTACAGCCGTCCGTTAAGCGGCCGGTCGCCCGGCAGCACTCCGGACACGCTGTACAATTTTTTCCCCGACGATTTTCTGCTGTTTGTGGACGAATCCCACGCCACGGTGCCGCAGGTCCGCGGCATGTTCCACGGCGACTTCAGCCGCAAGAGCACGCTGGTTGAGCACGGCTTTCGCCTGCCCAGCGCGCTCGACAACCGCCCGCTGAGGTTCGAGGAATGGGAGCAGAAAATCAATCAGGCGATTTATGTCTCGGCCACCCCGGGAGATTACGAGCTAACCAAGACCGGTGGCGAAGTCGTGGAGCAGGTCATTCGCCCCACCGGTCTCTTGGATCCCATCATCGAGGTTTGCCCCGCGCGGGGCCAGGTTCCCCACCTGCTTGCGCAAATCCGCGAGCGGGCCGCGGCGGGCGAACGAGTCCTGGTGACGACGCTCACCAAGCGGCTGGCCGAGGATTTGTCGTTCTACCTCACCGAGCACGGGGTGAAGTGCAAGTGGCTGCATAGCGAACTGGACGCTTTCGAGCGGGTCGAATTGCTCCGCGATCTACGCGCGGGACGATTCGAAGCGCTGGTCGGCGTCAATCTCTTGCGCGAAGGGCTGGACCTGCCCGAAGTCTCCTTGGTAGCCATTCTCGACGCCGACAAGGAGGGCTTCCTGCGCAACGAAACCTCGCTCATGCAGACGATCGGCCGAGCGGCGCGCAACGTCAACGCCAAGGTGTTGCTCTACGGCGACCGAGTGACCGATTCCATGCAGCGCGCGATCGAAGAAACCCGCCGCCGCCGAGCCATCCAAGAAACCTACAACCAAGAGCACGGCATCACGCCGGCCACGATCGTCAAAGGCATCCGGGCAGGCATCGAAGCGGAAGCCGCCGCCCATGCCAAAGCCAACGCCATCGTCGGCCGGACCGACGAAGTTCGCTACATCACCGAAGAATACGTCGCCGAGCTCGAAGCCGAAATGCTCGCCGCCGCCGAAGCCCTGGAATTTGAGCGTGCGGCGGCGATCCGCGATCGCATTAGCCGCGTGCGGGATTCGATGGGCAAACCGGTCGACGAAGTCGATGCCCGCCCTCCCGACGAAGCCAAGGGCCGCCGGGGCCGACGCGGCGGAGGCCGCATCCCCCGTCCGAAGCGGTCCATCTAGTGCAGTAGTCTCGAATATTTTACCGCCGGGAAGATCCATCCCCTCCACTCTCACAGGGAGACTTGGCGGCCTTCGGCGGCCACGCTACTCTCTATCGAATGGAACCCTTCGACGAAAGCCGGTTGTCCCCCCGATTGAAATTCGCGGTCGAGGTAGCGCGCGCTGCCGGCGCGCATACTCTGCAATATTTCCAGCGGCCCGGTCTGGCGGTCGAGCGAAAACAGGACGCCTCCCCGGTCACCATCGCCGATCGAGAGGCCGAACTCCTGCTGCGGGAGCGAATCGCAACCGAGTTTCCCGACGACGGAATTTTGGGAGAGGAGTACCCCGAGCGGCCGGGCAGGTCGGGCTATCGCTGGATCCTCGACCCGATTGACGGGACCAAGTCGTTTATCCACGGAGTGCCGCTGTACGGCACGATGGTCGCGGTCGAACGCGACGGCGCCGCAGCGGTCGGGGTGGTATGTATCCCGGCGTTGGACGAAATCGCGTTTGCCGGACGCGGCGAGGGGTGCTGGTTCTCTCGCCGTGGCCAGCCGCCAGTTCGCGCTTCAGTATCCCAGTGCCCGAATCTCGCCGAAGGATTATTCGTAACCAGCGAGGTGCGAACGTTTACCAAGACCGATCGTCTCGATGCCTATTTGCGATTGCAGGACGCAGCCCGTCTAACCCGCACCTGGGGCGACTGCTACGGCTACGTCTTGGTCGCCACCGGCCGGGCCGAAGTCATGATCGATCCGGCCATGAACGTCTGGGACGCCGCCGCGGTTCAGCCCTTGCTCGAGGAAGCCGGCGGGACCTTCACCGATTGGCAAGGCAAGCCGACGATTTATCGTGGCGAGGGGGTCGCCACCAATGGCAAAGTGCTGACGGAAGTGCTGTCGTTGCTGAAGCCGGGTGGTTGAAGCGTCGGCGCCCCCTTCGGACGCTCTCGACGACAATCATTCGACCGTCCTTCCCTCGACCTGCATGAATCGCCCGTACGCTTCGTCCCACGGTTGAACGTCTCGCGGCTCGTACGTCTCCACCGAAAAACTCCCCCGGACAATCTCCCGCGCCTCGGCGATTGACCCAATCGCACCCGACGCGATTGCCTGCACCAGAATATTGCCGATCGCCGTCGCCTCAATTGGCCCCGCCACCACTCGCCGCTGGCAGGCATCCGCCGCCATCTGACAAAGCTGCCGGTTCTGAGTTCCCCCTCCCACAATATGGATCGTACGGATCCGTGCGCCGGTCAGTTGCTCCAGCCATTCCAGCACCCGCCGATATTTGAGCGCGATGCTCTCCAGGCAGCAGCGAATAATCGCTCCCTCCGTTTCCGGTACAGGCTGTCCTCTCCGCTGGCACAATTCGCCAATCGCCTTAGGCATATGCGATGGGGCCAGAAGCGCCGGATCGTCCGGATCAATGAACGAGCGCAACGGCGCCGCGTCCGCTGCCTGCTGCGTCAGATAGTCCCAGGAGTACGTCGTGCCCCCTTCGCTCCACACCCGGCGGCATTCCTGCACCAGCCACAGGCCGCAAATATTCTTGAGCAAGCGGGTCGTCCCGCCGACCCCCCCCTCGTTGGTGAAATTGAGCCGCAAGCACTCGTCGTTCACGACCGGGGAGGGTAGCTCCACCCCCATCAGCGACCAGGTTCCCGAACTGATGTAGCACCAATCGGGCTGCTGGCTTGCCTCCGCGGCGGCGGGCACCGCCATGACGGCGCTGGCCGTGTCGTGGGCCCCCGGCACGACAACCGAAACGCCCTTCAAACCGGTCGCGCCCGCCACCGACGGCAACAACGGACCCAGCCGTTCCCCAGGCAGCACGATTTGTCCGAAGATCGAGGTCGGTAGCTTGAACCGCCTCAGCATCTCCGTCGCCCAAGCACGCTGGCGCGGATCATAGCACTGCGAAGTGCTGGCGATCGTCATTTCATTGGCTTTTACCCCTGTCAGCAGCCAATGCAGCAGATCCGGCATCATGAGAAACGACTCGGCCGCCGCCAGCAGTGGAGAATTTCCAAACCGCATCGCCAGCAACTGGTAGAGCGTATTGATCTGCATGAACTGCAGGCCCGTGTGCGAAAAAATCTCCTCCCGACTGACCTCGGCAAAGGCGCGATCCATTACGCCCTCGGTGCGCGGGTCGCGGTAGTGGCAGGGATTGCCCAATAGTTCGTCGCCACGTCCCAACAGTGCGAAATCGACTCCCCAGGTGTCGATTCCGACACTTTCGATGCGATCCCCATGTTGCGACGCGGCCGCGCGCAATCCATGCCCCAGGTGCGCCCATTGATTCAAGACATCCCAGTACAAGCGTCCCGCGGCTGCCACGGGTCCATTTTCGAACCGGTAGACCTCTTCCAGTGAAAGTCGTTTGCCGTCAAAGCTTCCGGCCAGATGCCGTCCGCTCGACGCCCCCACGTCAATCGCCAGAAACACCTTGCTCGCCATCAGAAAGATCCTTGTTCAAGTAATCATTCGCCAGACCACATTTCGCGGATGCCCTCCACGACAACCGGATAGCCGTGATCGTGCAATCGCGGGAACCTGGAGTCAAGTCGTTTAGCGACAACCGTTTCTGGCGTCCCAGCACGATCCTCTTCTTTAACCGTACACCTGCCAGAATCGGTAAAAACTGAAGAGCCCCTCCGGACGGAGACGATACACAGCTTGGGGCAGATAGTTGACTTTGAAGACAAACATTACTATCTTTCTGGGGGTCCGACCTGGTGGCCCAACGGGGCCGGTTGGTGCAAGTCATGATTGCCGCCTTTACCGCAATGCCGCAACTCGAGCTTCCCGTCGTTTCCGTGACTCCCCCCAAGCCAGAACTGCTGGCGGCGCCTTCCGCGGAACTGCTGGATCAACTGGCGGAAGAGAGCAAACGGCTGGAAAGCGCGACCCCCGAACAGATCATCGAATGGGCGGTTAGCGCCTACTTTCCCAAGCTGACGATGGCGACCGCCTTTGGGCCGGAGGGTTGCGTCATCCTCTACATGCTATCGCAAATCGAACCTCGGACCCACGTTTTCAATCTCGACACCGGCTACCAGTTCACCGAAACGCTGCAATTGCGGGACGAAATTGCCCGCCGTTACGGGATCGAAGTCGAAATGAAGCGGCCCGCCACCACGGTGGAAGAGTACGAGGCCCATCACGGCGGACCGCTCTACAAAACCAATCCCGACCAGTGCTGCTTCGATCGAAAAGTCACCGTCCTCAGGGAAGCCGCCAAGGGTTGGAGCGCATGGATGAGCGGCATCCGCCGCGATCAAAGCCCCGATCGGGCCCGCGCGCCGATCGTCGGTTGGGACAAAAAGTTCGGCCTGGTAAAAATCAGCCCGCTGGCCAACTGGACGAAGAACGACGTGTGGAAGCTGATCACGGACAAAAATATCCCCTACAATCCACTGCACGATCAAGGTTATACCAGCATCGGTTGCTGGCCTTGCACTCGCGCCGTCCTGTTTGGAGAAGACGAACGGGCCGGGCGCTGGAGCGGCACCGCCAAAACCGAGTGCGGCCTGCACACGCAGTAGCCTGGGCGCCCAGAGTCGCCGGTCCCGCGGCATTCCCCTTCTGACTGCGTGCAGAGTTGAAGTCGTTCCGTTTCGCAGGCTATGAAGGTCTTTGCCAAAACCGAATACGCTTGTATCGCCGTGTTGGAGCTTTCCCAGCGCTTCGACGCGGACGAACCGGTGCGCATCCGCGACATTGCCGATTATCACGGCGTGCCCGCCCGCTTTCTGGTGCAGATCCTGTTGCAACTCAAAGGCGCGGGACTGGTCGTAAGCACCCGCGGCGCCGCCGGGGGATACCAGTTGGCGAAGCCCCCCAGCGAAATCACCTTGGGCGAGGTCATGTCCGCCATCGAAGGGGACGAGCCGCTCGCCAGTTCCGCCGGCGCCAATAGCGCCACGGCTCGAGTCCTGATGCGGGCGTGGACCAAGGTGGCCGCTCAGGAGCGAGCGGCACTCCAGGCTATCACGTTCGCCAACCTGGTCGAGCAACTCCGCGGCGAAGCGGATGTGATGTATTACATCTAGCCGCCCGACCTGTCCGAGCGGCTTTTCCACCCACGGATGTCGCTTCAGTCTACAGGCCGCTCTGTAGCCGGTAACGGGCCGCCGGCGGAAGGCGGTCGCGGCGGTGACTCGTCCCCCACTTTCCGGCGCCGCGCCCGCGTGCTGTCACCCAGCCCCGGCCTTCAGCCCTCCGCCGACGAATTTTTGGATTATTTCATACCGCTTTTGCAATCGGTACGACCGATGATCTCCAGGGGCGTTTGCGCACAGACGCGATGACCGGGCGGCGGATGCCAGTTTTGGCCCGCCGCAATGAACGATTGCTTCCGGGGGGGAGTGCCGATGATTCGCCGTGGGTTGCTTGCCTGTTTGACCGTGCTGTTGACATCCGCCGCCCTCCTGGCCGAGGACTCCCTCGGCTGGCAGCCGAATTTGGACGCCGCCAAGCGTCTCGCCGCGTCGACCAACCGCCTGGTGTTGATCCACTTCTGGTCGCCCACCTGCGAACCATGCATGCGGCTGGAACGGGAGGTGTTCTCGCAACCGGCAGTGCGACAGGCGATCGAAGCGCGCTTTGTTCCGGTGAAGCTGAACACCCAGGAGTTCCCGGCCACGGCATCGCTGTTCGGAGTCGACCGGATTCCAGCCGACGTGGTGATCTCGCCGACCGGCCAGGTGCTCGGTCGACAGAAAAGCCCGCTGTCCGCCAACGCCTACCTCGTGCAAACGATGTCCTTGGGCGCCCCGGCCCCAGCTCTGGCGGCGGAAAGCCCCAGGTCGGCGGGCAACGCTCCCGCTTCGTCGGATGCGCCCGCGTCGCAACCAGCCGGTTACGGCGCGGCTGCGACAGATTTCAATGCCCAGGGCCAAACGCCGTCCGCCCGGCCTGCGGATGGCGCCATGACAGGCTGGCAACCTCCTGCGGCCACGGCGGTGGCCTACACCGGCCCCAGCGGTCCCGCGCCAAACGATCGCGGCCCGTCCAGCCCCCCAACTCAAAGTCCCGCGCGGCAGCCAGCCGCGCCCTCGTGGCAGTCGGCCTATTCCAGCCCAGCGGCCAGCCCGCCCAGTTCCCCCGTCGCGTCCGCCTATTCGGCCGAGAATTATTCAAACTACCTGTCCCAGAATGCCCCACCCACGGCCAATCACCGTACCGATCCGCGGTCGAGCAAACTCGACCCGGGAATGTCGGCAGCCGGGTCAACCGGTCATAGCAGCGATGCTTATGGCCAAACTGCTCCGGCTAAAGCAAACCAACTCGCCCAGCCAGCGACCGGCGGATCTTCTGCCACTGGGACCGCCGCTTTCGCTCAATCGACTGCCTCGCCAGCGACTGCCTCGCAACCGGCGACCGCCTCCTTGAGTGCACCCCCCCTCGGACCATCGGCGGTGATGATCCCCGCGGCCGAGGCCCCGCCAGTTGGCCTGGATGGCTTCTGTCCGGTAACGTTGTCCGAGCAAAAGCGATGGGTGAAGGCGGACCCACAGTGGGGCGCGGTCCACCGCGGTCGAACCTACCTATTTGCCGGTCCGCAAGAACAGCAGCGATTCATGGAACAGCCCGACCAATTCAGTCCGGTCATGGCCGGAAACGACCCGGTGATCGCCTTTGAAACCGGGAAATACCTCTCTGGCCGACGAGAACTGGGTGTCTTCCACCAAGGCCGGGTGTATCTGTTCGCCTCATCCCAATCGCTGGGACAGTTCAAGAAGTCGCCGCAGCGCTATGCCGCTGAAGTGCTGCAAGTGGAGCGGACATCCGGTCCCCGCACGACGGTTCGCTAACCGGCGTCTGCCGCGACTGGCAACCGTGGCAGCTCGCAACCGTGGCGGTTGGCGCCGCCGATTACTTCTCGGTCTTCATCCGCTTCAGTTTTACCAGGCGGTTGGGCGAATCGGTCTTGGTCTCGAATGATTCGGGTCCCTTGTCGCCTGGGGCATAGCAAATCTTCAGCTCGTCCCCGTCGAGTTCCAGCAAACCGACCGCCTTGTCCCCCACCCCGAACGGACTCTCCACGATCTCAAGCGCAATCGTCGCTGGCGTCTTCGATGCATCGATTTTGTACTTCAGCACGAATTTCGCTTCGGGGGACTTGAGCACCAGGGAGTCCTTCGAAAACTCGACCTCCTGCTGCTTCAGATCCTTCTCGTCCTTCTTCTCTCCCCCCTTTT
>JALHPA010000087.1 GCA_022842745.1 Pirellulales bacterium | reverse complement strand
TTCCCAGCCATCCGGAGCTGCTGGATTGGCTGGCGGTTGAATTCCGCGAATCGGGTTGGGACGTCAAAAAGCTGTTCAAGCTGATCGTGATGTCGAATACCTACCGCCAGGCCAGCGTCGCCACTCCGCAGAAGCTCGAGCTGGACCCGCTGAACCGTCTGCTCTCCCGCGGACCGCGATTCCGCATGGACGCCGAGATGGTTCGCGACTATGCGTTGGCGGCCAGTGGCCTTCTGGCGCCGAAGATCGGCGGTCCGAGCGTCAAGCCGTATCAGCCGGACGGCGTTTGGGAGGCGGTGGCGATGATCGGCAGCAACACCCGCGACTACAAGCGAGACAGCGGTGAAAACTTGTATCGCCGCAGCATGTACACGCTGTGGAAACGCGCGGCCCCGCCGGCGTCGATGGATATATTCAACGCCCCGGCGCGGGAGGTCTGCGCCGTCCGCCGGGAGCGCACGAACACCCCTCTTCAAGCGCTGGTCACGCTCAACGATCCGCAGTTTGTCGAGGCGGCGCGGGTGCTCGCCCAGCAGGCGCTGCGGCAGGTACCCGATCTGGCTGGACGATTCGATTTTCTCGCCCGGCGATTGCTGGCCCGGCCGTTTACCAGCGAGGAAACGGCGGTGGTGCAGGCGTCGTATGAGGCTTTGGCCGACCATTATCGCGCCCACCCCGATCAGGCCCAGGAACTGCTGAAGGTGGGGGAAGCCCAGGCCGATCCCGCGATCGAGCCCTCTGCCTTGGCCGCATGGACGATGCTGGTCAATCAGTTGATGAATTTGGACGAGGTGCTCAACAAGTAAGCGCGGCGACAACCGCGTTCGTCTCCACCACTCGATATAGTCGTTAACCTCTTCCCGAGCGTTAATCAGGAGGGACCAAGCCATGATCCCATTCGACGAATTCAAGCAGAACATCACCCGCCGCCATTTTTTTGCCCAAGGGTCGCACGTCCTGGGCGGGGCGGCGCTCGCCGCGCTCGCAGGGACGAATCGCGAGCTGATGGGGGCGACCGCGGAGGCGCCGGCGGCGCTTACGCACTTCGCCCCGAAGGCCAAGCATGTCATCTATTTGCACATGGTCGGCGGCCCTTCGCAGCTTGACTTGTTCGATTACAAGCCGGTCATGAACGACTGGTACGACAAGGATCTGCCGGACTCGGTGCGGATGGGCCAGCGGCTGACGACTATGACCAGCGGGCAAAAGCGGTTTCCCATCGCGCCTTCGAAATACAAATTTGCCCAATATGGCAAAAGCGGCATGTGGCTTTCAGAGCTGCTGCCGAACAAGGCTAAGATGGCCGACGACCTGTGCTTTATTCGCAGCGTCCACACCGAAGCGATCAACCACGAGCCGGCCATCAGCTTCATTCAGACCGGCAACCAGATCACCGGCCGCCCCTGCTTGGGGGCATGGGCCTCGTATGGGCTGGGCTCCTTGAATAACGATCTGCCGACGTTTGTCGTGCTGGTGGCCAAGCCCACGAATACCGAACAGGTGCAGGCGATCTCGGCCCGCTTGTGGTCGGCCGGCTACCTGTCCGGAGAGCATGCGGGCGTTTCGTTCCGGAGCGGCGGCGATCCGATTTTGTATATCAACAATCCGCCGGGCGTGCCGGCGTCCGTGCGCCGGAAGACGCTAGACGGCCTCAAGGCCCTTAACGAGCTGAATTTCCAGCAGGTTGGCGATCCGGAGACCCATACCCGCATTCAGCAATACGAGCTGGCGTTTCGGATGCAGTCCAGCGTGCCGGAGCTGACCGACCTGTCCAAGGAACCGGCCGCCACGTTCGACCTGTACGGCGAAGAGGCCAAAAAGCCCGGCAGTTTCGCGCATACCGCACTGCTTACCCGGCGCCTGGTCGAGCGCGGAGTGCGATTTGTCCAGGTGTACCACAACAATTGGGATACCCACGGCAATGTTTCTGGCCGGCTGCCTGACCAATGCCGCGATGTCGATCGCCCCTGTTACGGATTGATCCAGGATCTCAAGCAGCGCGGCCTGCTCGACGAGACGCTCGTTATCTGGGGGGGCGAATTCGGCCGCACGGTCTATTCCCAGGGGGGACTGAGCAAGGACAATTACGGCCGCGACCACCATCCCCGCTGCTTCACCATGTGGATGGCAGGGGGGGGCATTCGACCGGGCACGGTGTACGGCGAAACCGACGATTTTTCTTACAACATCGTCAAAGACCCGGTCCACATTCGCGACCTGCACGCTACGATCCTTAAGTTGCTTGGGTTCGACCATCAGCGGTTTTCCTTCAAGTACCAGGGCCTGGACCAACGACTGACTGGCGTGGAGAAATGCCGCGTCATTTCCGAAATCCTCGCTTGAAGGGGCTTCGCCGGTTTGATCGACCTGGACAGCGTTTCCTGCCTTTTTCGGCCGCAGCGGCGGTTTTGAGCTGTGTACCGACTGCTGGCCCTGGACATTGACGGCACGCTGGTCAACAGCCGCCATGAGCTTACCGAGCCGACTCGTGCCGCGGTCCGCGCGGTCCGGGCCGCTGGCGTGCAAGTGGTGCTGGCCACCGGCCGCCGCTACAGCCGCACTTTGCCCTTGGTCGAGCCGCTCGGCCTCGATCTGCCCCTCATTACCGCCAGCGGGGCGTTGATCAAACATCCCGCCGATCACCGCACGTTGTTCATGGCCCAGTTCGATCCGGTCGTGCTCCGCGCGATGCTTTCGCACATCGAACGCCGCGGCTACGACGCCATTTTGTACACCGACAGCTTCGCTCAAGGTTTCGACTTTCATTGCCCCACCCGCGAAACCGCTTCGCCCGAGCTGGCCGATTTCTACCTGCTCAATCCGGAGGATGCCCGGATACATCCCACGCTGATGCGCGATCCCCCCGACGACGCCTTTGCCGGATTTGTGATTGGCCAGCGCCCCGATATGTTGGCCCTCGCGGCGGAACTGGTCGGCCAGTGGCCCGACCACCTGTACGTTCACGTGCTCCGCAGCCCGCGCTACGTGGGCTTCATGTGCGAAATCGCCCCCGCGGGGGTGAGCAAATGGTCGGGCGTGCTCCATCTGGCTTCGGAGTGGGGAATCGAGCCAGCCGAGATCTGCGCCGTGGGCGACGACGTGAACGATCTGCCGATGATTGTGGGGGCCGGCCTGGGGGTGGCGATGGCCAACAGCGTTCCCGAGCTAAAGCTCGCCGCGGACCGCATTGCGCCGTGCAACGACAGCGACGGCGTGGTGGAAGTCGCGCGGTGGATTCTCGATTCCCACTGACCCCATGCCTGTCCCAAGCGGAAGCGTCCCTGCCCTAGTCCCCTGCTCAGTCCCCCTGTCCGCGGTCCCCCAGCGGGCGGCTCGATTTGCGGTTGCAAACGGTTTTTCAATCGCTACACTGGTGGCTTAAACCGTTGGTAAGATTGTACGTTACAGACAAGCGAGCAAAGTCGGTTCTGGTGGCCAATCGGCGGGATGGCGAGCCCGCAGGCGTCCAGAATTTACGGCCCTCGGTCGATCTGGAGGGAAGACCCGAGCAGATGGCTATCACGAAAGAACGTAAGCAAGCGTTGATCGGCGACTACAAGCGCGGGGATAACGACGTCGGTTCGCCTGAGGTCCAAATCGCCATTTTGACCACGCGCATCGGCGAGATTACCGAGCATCTGCGCACCCACAGCAAGGATTTTGCCAGCCGCCGCGGATTGCTGATGATGGTCAGCCGCCGTCGCCGGCTGCTGGACTATCTGAAGCGCGTGGACCCGCAGCGGTATCTCGACATTATCCGTCGCTTGGAGATCCGCAAGTAGGCTTGTTTGAGTTTTCGTGGTTTCCCGCGGCCCTCCGCCGCGGCTCGGGGCAATCGATCGAATCGTTTGGGCCTTCGCCCGCCGGATTCGCGTCGATTGGGGGACTCTTGCGTCTGGAATCGATCGGCAGCCGCTGCATCGCGGCACGGTCGTCGGCGAAGTGCGCGCTTTGCTCTGCGCTTCCGTCCTATCGGTGCGGTTGCAGGCGTCGCGAGAGCGACCCCACTGCCGCGGCGCAGGGGGATTGTCGCCTGTCAACGTGCCGTCGGAGGCGATCGTGACCGGCCAAAGCAAGGGGCTGTCAGAACGTCGTATTCCTGGCTGCCATGTCATTCAAGTAAGGGAATGGAACATTGAAAGTTCGAGTTGAAAAGCAGATTGGGTCGCAGATTTTTTCCATCGAAACGGGTTTTCTGGCCAAACAGTCGGCCGGCAGCGTGATCGTCCAATATGGCGAGACGATCGTCATCGACGCGGTGACCACCGGTCCCCCGCGCAACACTGGGGACTTTTTCCCGCTGACCTGCGACTATCGCGAGCGGACCGCGGCGGCAGGCAAGTTCCCCGGCGGGTTCTTGAAGCGCGAAGGCCGCCCGACGATCAAAGAGACGCTCACCAGCCGGCTTATGGATCGGCCGATTCGGCCGCTCTTCCCGGCCGGCTTTTTCGACGAGGTGCAGATCCAGAGTTTTGTCCTCTCGGCCGACCGCCAGAACGATCCGGACGTGTTGGCGATGATCGGCGCTTCGGCCGCGTGCTGCGTCTCGCCGCTCCCGTTCCAGGGGCCGATCGGTTCTGTCCGCTTGGGCCAGATCGACGGAGTGTTCGTCCCCTTTCCCACCCAGGATGAACTGGAGGAGAGCGATCTCGATCTTATCATCTCCGGCAGCAAGGACGCCGTCCTGATGATCGAGGGCTTTGCCCGCGAAATGCCCGAAGAGCGTATGGTCGAGGCGATTATCGAGGCCCACCGCATCGTCCGCGAAATCTGCGACCTGCAATTGGAGCTCATGGCCAAGTGCAATGTCGTCAAGGCGCCGTTTGTGCCTGTCCCCAGCGACGGCTTGTTGGAGCGGCTGAGCGAACGGTTTTACGAATCGTTCAAGAATGCCAAGAGCACCGAAGGGAAGCAGAACCGGGCCGCCGCCGTGAAGGCCCTCAAGGAGCAGGCCCAGGCCGAGATCATTCCCGATCCCGCCGCCCCGGGCGCCGCCTCCCTCCCCGCCTTTGCCAACGCCTGGCATGCTCTTGAGGAGCGGGTCGTCCGCGATCTGATTCTGTCCGGCCGCCGGCCCGACGGCCGCGATAACAAGTCCCTCCGCTCGCTCGAGTGCCTGGTCGACGTGCTCCCCCGGGTCCACGGCTCGGCCGTCTTCCAGCGCGGAGAGACGCAGGCCCTAATCACGGTTGCTTTGGGCACTGCCCGCGACGAGCAGCGGGTGGACGGCCTGATCGACGAGTACAGCAAGAAGTTCATGCTCGATTACAACTTTCCCCCGTTCTCGGTCGGCGAAACGAAGCCGATCCGGGGACCGGGACGGCGTGAAATCGGCCACGGCATGCTTGCCGAACGGAGCGTTAAGCCGGTTCTCCCCGATCCGGACGACTTCCCCTACACGATCCGGGTCATCTCCGACATTCTGGAGTCCAACGGGTCCAGTTCGATGGCCAGCGTCTGCGGGGCCACTCTGGGGCTGATGGCCGCTGGCGTGCCGATCAGCAATCCGGTGGCGGGGATCTCCGTCGGGCTGGTCAAACAGTCCGACAGCCAGTGGACGTTGCTGACCGACATCATCGGCGACGAGGACCACTTCGGAGACATGGACTTTAAGGTCGCCGGCACCCAGAACGGCATTACCGGCATCCAATTGGATCTGAAGATTGCCGGCATTAGCGAAGAGATTATCCGCGCCACGCTGGCCCAGTCTCGCGAGGCCCGGATCGAAATCCTCCGCAAGATGCTGACCGCGATTCCCCGCCCGCGCCCGGAAATTTCCGCGTGGGCGCCAAGACTGCTTCGCACGCACATCGATCCGGACAAGATCGGCGCGTTGATCGGTCCGGGGGGCAAGACCATCCGCGGCATTCAGGAGCAGACCGGCGCGGTGATCGAGGTCGACGACGACGGCACCGTGACCGTGGCCAGCAGCAACGCCGAAGGGGCCAAGGCCGCCATGTCGCGGGTCGAGGCGATTACCGCCAGCGTGCAGATCGGCCGGATTTACGAGGGCCGCGTGACCAGCGTCAAGGATTTTGGCGCGTTTATCGAGATCATCCCCGGCCGCGACGGACTGTGCCACATCAGCGAGCTGTCCGAGGATTACGTCAAGAGCGTTCACGACGTGTGCAAGGTGGGAGATTTCCTGCAGGTCAAGGTGATCGCCATCGACGATCAGGATCGCATCAAGCTGAGCCGGAAAGTCGCCTTGCGCGAACTGTCCGAACCTGCCGAGCAAAACTAAATCTTCCTTTACGCCTACGTTCTCGCCCGGCCTGGCCCTTGCGGTCGGGCCGGGCGGCGTTGTTCTGGCCCCGTTCTTTATGGCCGAGCCGCTCCATCCCCCGACGCACGAAGAGCATCAGCGGCTGGCGGACCAATACGCGGAGATCGCCGCGATCGCCGGGGGCTTGGCGCACGAGATCAAGAACCCGCTGTCGACGATCGGCCTGAACATGGAGTTGCTGGCCGAGGACTTCGCCGACGCCGTCACCCCCCGCGACCGCCGGGCTTTGGCCAAGATACAGCTTGTGCAGCGGGAATGTGCCCGGTTGCAAGGCATTCTCGACGATTTCCTCAATTTCGCGAAGGTCCGCCGTCTGCACCTGGAACCGACCGATCTGAACGCCGAGGTCGAGCGGATGCTTGAGTTTTTCCAGCCGACGGCCGACGACAGCCGGATCGAGGCGATCCGCTATCTCGACCCGAACCTGCCGCAGGTCCTGCTCGACCGAGAGAGCTTTCAGGCGGTGCTGCTCAATCTGGCCCTTAACGCGCAGCAGGCGATGCGCGACGGCGGGCAGCTCCTGCTGCGCACGCGGGCGATTCCCGGCGGCGTGGCCCTGGACATCATCGACACCGGCCCCGGCATGGACGAGAAGACCCTCAGCCACGTCTTTGAGGCGTTTTATTCGACTAAGCCGGGCGGATCGGGGCTGGGCCTGCCCACGGCCAGAAAGATTGTCGAGGCCCACGGCGGGCGGATGCACGTCGAGAGCGAACTGGGCCGGGGGACGCTATTCACAATCGCCCTTCCCACCCCCCGCCGGCTGGAAGGCGCGCCCCCGGCGCCGCCGATTCATGTTGCTCCGCAGAAGTAGGCGTTCGTTCGCGCCGTTTTTGCCACCTGGGAAATTGGGGATTACTCAAGACCCTCGACGCCGGCGGCGGCGAATGCCAAGCACAACCATTGCCGCGCACGTCGCGGCGACCAGCGACAGGGGGAGCGTCGCTGGCTCGGGAACGACGGTGACGGTGCGCCCCTCCAAGGCGTCGAAGGAATTGAATTCCGAGGCGTAGCGCGAGAAGAGCGCCGGATCGACCCACACGTTGCGCAAGCTATCGATCGACAGCAAGGCGCCTAGGTCCGCTGGGGCGGCATCCGAGAACCGCAGGCCGACTAGCGAGGCATCGGAAATGTACCTCGTTTCGCCGACAATCACCCCGAACGCGGAGCGGCTTAGATCGGCGTCGTCCAAGATCAGGCGGGTAATCGCCTCCCTGTCGATGTATAGCCCACGAGTTGGGCCCAATCGGTTGAACGTTGCACCGGTCAAATTGAGTACATTCAGCGGATTGTTTTTCAAGTCGAGAGCTGTGAGGTTTGCCAGTCCGCGAAATGTGCCATTCACCAGACGCGTGATTCGATTACTGCTTAAGTATAGTGAATTCAAATTGGCAAGCCTTTGAAAACTGCCGCTGGCAATACTATCAATTTTGTTACCAGCTATCACCAGAGTCTCCAAATTGGCAAGGTCTTGAAAATCGTCAGTCGCAATGGTCGTGAGCTGATTGTCATCCAAACCCAGGTACAGCAGACGATCAAGTCCCTGCAAATCTCTGTGGTTGATCCTGGAGAGTTGATTTCTGCTCAGATCCAAGAACTCAAGATTGATCAAGTCCTTGAAGATCCCCTCGTCGATGCGATTGAGAGAATTGCCGCGCAATAAAACCAATCGCAGTCTTGAGAGCCCCTGGAAACCGTCGACCTCAATCGTCGAAATATTGTTCCTCGTCAATGTATAGATCACAGTTCTTGGGAATCGGCGATGTGAGAGAAGTACTTGGTAAGCTAAGGGCTGGAGGTCCTGGACCCAAGGAGTTGAACCGATGCCGAGGCAGTCGAACGTTGACGT
>JALHPA010000086.1 GCA_022842745.1 Pirellulales bacterium | reverse complement strand
GACCGGCTTTCGCAGATACGGCCATTTGGCTCGCCAACGAGGCGGCACACGACCTGACGGGAAAGTTCTTTCGGGATCGGAAGGAGATCCCCTGGTAGACGGCGCCATCCCTTTCGACCAGCTCGCCAGCGCAGCCCGAAGAAATCCTATTGGTGTCCTGTCCCCCGCCCGGCCCCCAAAAAGGCCATTACTCCCAACGCGTCGACGTCCGGTGCAATCCAGCAACACGCGCTCCTGCCTGTTACGGAAAGCACGAGTTCTTGCACGTCAAATGGCCTTAACCCCGCCGGTCGATCGGCACGAACTGCCGCAGCGGTGAACCGGTGTAGATCTGCCGCGGCCGGCCGATCTTCTTGCTCGGGGAGTTGTGCATCTCGATCCAATGGGCGATCCAGCCAGGCAGCCGCCCCATCGCGAACAGCACGGTAAACATCTGCACCGGAATCCCCATCGCCCGGTACACCACTCCCGAATAAAAGTCCACGTTGGGATACAGCTTCCGCTCGATGAAATACGAATCGCTCAGCGCCACTTCCTCCAGCTCCTGGGCAATGTCGAAAATCGGGTCGTGGATCCGCCGCTTCGTCAACAGCCGGTCGCTCATCGCCTTGATGATCTTGGCCCGCGGATCGTAGTGCTTGTACACCCGGTGGCCAAACCCCATCAGCCGGAATCCCCCGTCCTTTTTCTTCGCCATCTCGACGTACTTTTTCACGTTTCCGCCGTCGGCGCGGATCACCTCCAGCATTTCCACGCACGCCTGGTTGGCGCCGCCGTGCAGCGGCCCCCACAAGGCCGAAATCCCCGCCGAAATCGACGCAAACAGGTTCGAATCGCTCGAACCCACCATCCGCACCGTCGACGTGCTGCAATTCTGCTCGTGATCCGCGTGAACGATCAACAGCTTGTTGAGCGCCTCCACGAAATCCGGGTCCATATGGTACGGTTCCGTCGGCACGGCAAACATCATCTGCAAGAAATTCTCGCAGTACGACTTGTCGTTCCGGGGATAAATGAACGGCTGCCCGATCGATTTCTTATAGCTATAGGCCGCGATCGTCGGCAGCTTCGCTAGCAGCCGGTGGACCGATATCTCCACCAACCGCGGGTCGTGAACGTCCAGCGAGTCCTGGTAAAACGTCGACAGCGCCCCCACCACCGAACCCAGAATCGCCACCGGGTGCGCGTCCCGCGGAAAGCCGTTGTAAAACGACCGCATGTCCTCGTGCAGCATCGTGTGCCGCTCCAGCGACGTGCGGAACTTCGTCAACTGCTCCGTCGAAGGCAGCTCTCCGTAGATCAAAAGATAGCTGGTCTCGACGAAGTCGCACCGCTCCGCCAGCACCTCCACCGGATACCCGCGGTACCGCAGGATGCCGTTCTCCCCGTCCAAGTACGTGATCTCGCTCGTCGTCGCCCCGGTGTTCACGTACCCTTCGTCCAGCGTGATAAACCCCGTCTGAGCGCGGAGTTTCGAGATATCGACCGCTCGCTCGTCCTCCGTCCCCACGACGACCGGCAGTTCGATCTCCTGTTCGTCGAGTTTCAACCTGGCAGCGCGGGGCTGGATGGGTTTCTCGACCTGCGAATTCATTCGACCTCTCCGGCAAGGGATTTTCGTCGCTGACGCTGCTTGACTACCAAAAGTGTAGCGGCCCGTCCGCCATTCGACAATTCACTGCCGCGCATCACCTCCGCGCTTGATCGCCGCGCCCCTTCCGCGCTGCGCCACGCGTTGCCATTTGCCTCGCACACCCCGCGCGCCACCCCCCGCTCCGGCTCTTTCCGCACAATCCAAAACCGCGTCGGATTTTGCCCCATCCGGTCTTTACCTTGCCCCAATTACGGGCTAGCTTGTTAGCGATCAAGCGCGATCGGCCCCTCAGGCAAGATTCGCCCCCCGGCGATCGGCCGATGCACTTCTTTATTTCTTGCGTGCGGCATCGTGGGTCGGCATCCAACAGGCGGGATGTTGCGCTCGTGGTAAATTTTTTGGCGGAGGGATACCAATGGTGGATGTGAACGTTTCTCGGTGGCCAAGCGCGGCGCGTCGCGCCCTCGCGACTCTCGGTGCCTCCTGGCTGCTCCTGCTCGGACTCGGCGTTGGCCCGTCCCTCGCGCCAGTGGCCGCGTCCGAAGTTCCCGCTCCAGCCGCCGCCTCCACGGAGGGTGACCAACAATCCTCCACCGAGGCCGGATCGGCCTCCCTAGGCGCCGCCGCGGATGCTCCCTCGGTCGAAAAACAGCTTGAAGCCCTCCAAACTGCCGCCTCCGACGCAAAAGTCGCAGGCAACAATGCCTGGGTCCTCACCTCCTCCGCCCTCGTCCTGCTCATGACCGCCCCCGGCCTGGCCATGTTCTACAGCGGCCTCGTCCGCAAGAAAAATGTCCTCGGCGTCATCATGCAATGCGTCACCCTCATGGGCCTCATGAGCGTCCTCTGGGCCCTCTACGGATACTCGCTAGCCTTCGGCGGCGACCCGACTAGCAAAGACGGCAGCTACAACCGGTGGATCGGCAACGGCGAATATCTCCTCATGAAGGGCGTGCAGACCACCTGGAACGAAACGACCCAATCGGTCGACACCCCCATGTATTTCGGCCTCGACGGCAAGCCCGCTATCCCTTTGCTCACCCACATGCTCTTCCAAGGCATGTTCTTCATCATCACCCCTGGCCTGATCTGCGGCGCCTTCGCCGAACGCATGAAGTTCAGCACCATGGTCGTCTTCTCGATCCTCTGGGGCACCCTCATCTATTGCCCCATCTGCCATTGGGTCTGGGACGGCGGACTCCTCGCCTACGGCTCCCCGCATGCCCTTCTGGCCGCCGAAGGCAAACCCGGCGGCGCTCTCGATTTCGCCGGCGGCACCGTCGTCCACATCAGCTCCGGCGTCTCCGCTCTCGTTTGCGCCCTCCTGATCGGCAAGCGCCTGGGTTACGGCCATGAACCCATGCCCCCCCACAACCTCACCTACACCGCCTTGGGCGCTGCCCTCCTTTGGTTCGGCTGGTTCGGTTTCAACGGCGGCAGCGAGCTGGCCAGCGATGGTATCGCCGCCAGTGCCTTCGCCGCCACCCACTTCTCCGCCGCCGCAGGCACCCTCGCCTGGGCAGGCATGGAATGGATCACCCGTGGCAAGCCCAGCGTCTTGGGCGCCTGCTCCGGCGCCGTCGCCGGCCTGGTCTGCATCACCCCCGCCTCCGGCTTCGTCCAGCCCATCCCCGCCATCGTCATGGGCCTCGCCGCCGGCGTCGTCTGCTTCTTTGCCTGCACCACCCTCAAGGGTAAATTCCGCTACGACGACTCGCTCGACGCCTTCGGTGTCCACGGCATCGGCGGCACCCTGGGCGCGATCCTCACCGGCGTCTTCGCCACCCGCGCCGTCGCCGATCCCTTCCTCAGCGGCAAAGCCACCCTCGGCGTGATCGAAGGGGGCAGCCTCCTCACCGGCCAGCTCGTCGCCACCGCCGTCACCTGGATCTTCTCCCTCGTTGGCACCTTCGTCCTGCTCAAAGTCCTCGATATTGCAATGGGCTTGCGGGTTACCCAGCAACAAGAAATCCAAGGCCTCGACCTCAGCCAGCACGGCGAAGAAGGCTACATTTTCCTGTAATCGTCCCCCGCGATCGCCGCCCCCCCGGCCGCTTGGCGGCCGCGGGTGGTTCCGCCCTCGCGATGGTTTGCTTCCCAGCTTTCGTCCTGCCGTACCGGCCTGCCTTCCCGGCGGGCCGGTCGGCATGACAATAATTATTGGGCCCCGTGCCGGACCCGCGTCCCGCGACTTGGCCCGTTCTCCCCACACCTTTTCGTCCCCTTCTTCGCCGACCAGAATCGATTCGCCCCCCTTGCGCCGTCGGCCATGCTGACGGAAACGTTCCCAATGAAAAAGGTCGAAGCGATCATTCGCCACCACAAGTTGGAAGACGTCCGCCACGCCCTCTCCGAGGCCGGCGTCCAAGGAATGACCATCGCCGAAGTCCGCGGCTTCGGCCGCCAGAAAGGCCACAGAGAGGTCTACCGTGGCGCCGAATACGGCGTCGACTTTGTCCCCAAAATCAAAATGGAAATGGTCGTCGCCGACGGCCAACTGCAAGCAGTCGTCGACGCCATCATGCGCACCGCCCAAACCGGCCAGGTAGGCGACGGTAAAATCTTCGTCACCGAGCTTCACCAGGCAGTCCGCATCCGCACCGGCGAAATCGGCGAAAACGCCATCTGACCAACCGTCCCCTCCCCATCAGATCCTCCCCGTCGGAAAAAACCGCCCCCAATCCCGAAAATCTTCCATATTCGCACCCTCCAAACCACGGAATGACTTGACAGGAGCCTATGGATAGGTAAGATACCAAGCAGTTTTATGGTCTAACTCTCGGTTAGGCGCATTGACCGGGTCGGAATTCCCGGTTCAAGACCTCGCTGACGTTCGGGGTCAATTTTTCAGTGCCGAGGTACTTCGGCGGGCAACTTGGACCCACTGGGTCCACCCACGGGCGGCCAACGACCTGCCCTGTTTCGCCCCAGAGTGTCGTTCCGGCGCTGGATCAGTTTTGGAATGCCTGGCTCAAGCGGCGATTCGCTGCTTAAACCTGCTTTCCAGCATTGCCGGTTGGCGCTTCCCACGGCGCTTGCCCGCAACAGGATAGTTTTTGCTTAAGCCGTAGCGGTAGACGCCGCGCTGCACAAGCGTCAGCGTTCGTGCGTCAAGTGCGTCAGCGATGGGGCGCCTGGCGAACCTGCTCCAGATGAATAGGAACCGGTTCCCTGACATTACCACGCGCCGCTGGGAGTCGGTGCACTTGCGCAGGCATTAAGTTCGAGGGCCAAGTTTCGCGGTTTCTTGGGGGCGGTGTTCGCGTCCAGAAATCGTTCTTTGGGGTGTTGTTCTGGGGGTGGCGTTGTTTGTTGGGCAGTTTTTTAGGGGAGTCTTTCCAAGGTCGATCGTGTCCGCGCAGTCACATGCGAGGCCTGCAATCCTTCGACACGCGCGCCTTGGGCATGCAATATGCCGTTAGCACCGATTCAATCCACGTGGATTTCAATCTGCTTTCCTGAAAGCTCCATTTCAGGTCGGTTCTCGTTGGGGGTCCGCTCCCATCCTCGCGCGGGATAAGCGCATTCTTTAAGGATGGTTTCTAGGTGAGCTATGAGTAAGAGGAACAAACCGGGACGACCGCACGGCCGTGGTGGTCCCCAGCACGGCGGCGGTGGTGGCGGCGGCGGCGGCGGGCCAGGGGGTTACCCTGGTGGCGGCGGCGGCGGCGGAAACCAGGGCAATGGCCGTTCTCGCGGCCGTGGCGGGTTTCGCCGTTATCCCAGCAGCAATGAGCCCCAGGGCCGTGTGCCCTACAATGAGGTCGAGGTCGCCGAAAATGGCGATCCGCTGCCGGTCATCCCCGGCAGCGGCGTGCTCGAAATGCACCCCAACGGCTACGGCTTTCTCCGCAGCCCCCTCAACAACTACCAGCGCGAGCGCGCCGATCCCTTCGTCCCTGGGACGATGATCGAGAAGTTCCGCCTCCGCGAAGGGGTCATGCTCTCCGGCATGGTCCAGCCCGGCCGCCGTCAACAGGGTCCGCGTCTCAAGGAACTGCTCGACGTCGACGGCATGAAACCCGAAGACTACGCCAGCGTCAAAACCTTCGACAGCCTCACCCCCATCAATCCCGAAAGCTGGCTCCGCCTGGAGACTGGCCAGCAGCCCCTCACCACCCGCGTGATGGATCTGCTCACTCCGCTCGGCCGCGGGCAGCGCGCCCTGATCGTTGCCCCCCCCCGCACCGGCAAGACCATCCTCCTCCAGCAGGTGAGCCAGGCGATTGCCGCCAACTACCCCGAGGTCTACCTCATCATGCTCCTCGTCGACGAACGTCCCGAGGAAGTCACCGACATGAAGCGGACCGTCAAGGGAGAGGTCATCGCCAGCAGCCTTGATCGCGATGTCGAAAGCCACGTCCGGCTCTCCCAGCTCGTCATCGAACGCTGCAAGCGCCTCACCGAAATGGGCAAGGACGTCTTCCTGCTCATGGACTCCATCACCCGCATGGCCCGCGCCTTCAACAAGTGGGTCGGCAACACCGGCCGCACCATGTCCGGCGGCGTCGACATCAAGGCCCTCGACATCCCCAAGAAGCTCTTCGCCACTGCCCGCGTCTTCGAGGAGGGGGGCTCGCTCACGATCATCGCCACCGCCTTGATCGACACCGGCAGCCGCATGGACGAGCTGATCTTTCAAGAGTTCAAGGGGACCGGCAACATGGAACTGGTCCTCGACCGCAAGCTGGCCGACCGCCGCGTGTTTCCCGCCATCGACATCTCCCAATCCGGCACCCGCCGCGAGGAAAAGCTGCTCGATCCCGACACGCTGCACGCCGTCACCATGCTCCGCCGCACCCTCAGCACCATGCACCATGTCGATGCCATGGAGCAGCTCACCAGCCGCCTGGCCAAGTTCAAGTCCAACAAAGAGTTCATCAACCTCATCGCCGGCTCCCGCGCCATCGCGGATTGACCCGTCGATTAATCCGGACTGGCGTCCCCCCGCCGAAAGAATCCGCCCGGGATCATCCGCGCAATCAGATTCCCCCGCGCAACTACCTGCGGGGCGGTGTGCCGCGCGCGACTCCCGCGGCGCCCCTCTTTAAGCGCTCCGACGCATCCCGCCCCCCCCCACCATGCGCCCCTCCCTCGCCAAAACGGCCCCCACCGCCGTCGCGCCCCCTTCTGCCGTCGCTCCCTCCCGCCGTTCGCGCCGCACCGCCTCCCACTCGCTCCACGCCAGCCACACTGCGTACAGCGCCAATCCCAGCGGCTGCAGCGCCCTTGCCCCCGACCATACTCCCAACAAGCTTCGTTCCACCCCTCCGCTCCCCACCACAACCACGATCGCCAGACTCGCCCAGCATATTCCCCTCCCCCGCCGCGTCCCCTCCCACGCCTGCACCGCCGACCATGCCATCGCCGGCGCGACCAGAATATACGTCAACCGCTCCGACCCCGGCCCCAATAGCACCTGCCACACGCTCCACCCCGCCAAAATTAGCCGCGCCGCGCGTGCATCGGCCGATTCCTGTCGGCCCGATCCCAATTCCCCTCCCCCTGCGTTCCTCCGTCCCCGTCCCGCCCGCCACGCCCCCCCCGCGACCCGCCCCCCCGCCGTCGCCAACAGCACCGCCAGGTACGCCCGACGGTCCACTGGCCCTGCCAGGTTCTCCCAGATCGTCCACCCGTCCCGGTACCCAGGATACCGCCGCGCCTCACCCTGCCGCGCGCTCAATGTCTCCCCCCACTCCGCGTACAGCCGCGTCGCCCCGCTTGGAGTGTCCACCAAATACGGAACCGCCGCCAAGGCCGCCGTCGCTCCCGCAATCCGCCAAGACATCTCCCGAAACTTCCACACCCCCACCAGCCCCGCCAGCGCCGCCGGCCAAATCTTGATCGGTATCGGCAGCGCCAACAGCCACGCCGCTCGCTGCCATTGTCCCTGGACCACCGCCGCGCACCCGGCCAACGCCCCCGCCAGAATCAGCGTATTGCTCTGCCCCGACCAAATTCCTCGCACCGAACCCACCAGCGTCAGCCCCAAAAACAGCGCCTCCCCCCGCGCCGATAGCGCCCCCCGCAACACCCCTGCGTAAAACGCCCGCAGCCCCTTCCAATACGCCCACATCGAGACCACGCTCCACAGCATCCCCCCCAGCCAATCCGGCAGCGCCGCGAACGGGCTGACCAGCACCGCGAACGTCGGGCTATAGAAGTACGCCTGGTTCTCATACGGCGGGCATCCCGCCCACCAGTCTCGCGCCGCCTGCGCGAAAATCGGATACACCGTATGCCGGTTCGGCTGCACCCAGGTCTTCACGCACACCGCCACCCCCAGCACCACCCACCCCAACTGCGCCCAAGCCAGCGCATCATTCCCGCGACCCCATCCGACCCACCTCCAACCGGCCCCCCTCGTCCTACCCCATACTTCTCCCCCCGCCAATCGATCCCCGCCGCCCCCCCCCGCGTCCACCGCGGCCCCCCCCTGGTCCACTCGTGTCACATTCTCCATCGCTCGCGTCTCCCTGCGAAAACCCCTTCCCAATCCTTGGTTCTCGCCGGAATCCTCCCATACCACCCCCCTAAACTCAACCCCGATTTACCCCTCCTATA
>JALHPA010000085.1 GCA_022842745.1 Pirellulales bacterium | reverse complement strand
GCGACGCCTTCAACCCAGCCTACGCCGCCATGGTCGAGACCCTCGACGAATCGGTCGGCCGCGTTCTCCAGACCCTCGATTCCCTCGACCTTGCCCAGCGCACCATCGTCATCTTCGCCAGCGACAATGGCGGCCTGCACGTCCTCGAGTCTTCCGGCACCCCCGCCACCCACAATCGCCCGTACCGCGCCGGAAAAGGCTTCCTCTACGAAGGCGGCCTCCGCGTCCCCCTCCTCGTCCGCTGGCCCGGCCATATCCAGCCGGCCGCGGTAAGCGACGCTCCCGTCCTGCTCACCGATCTCGTCCCCACCCTCCTCGCCGCCGCCGGCCTCGATCCGGCCAAACAAATCGGCCCTCTCGACGGCCTCGATCTCGCCCCCCTATTTCGCAATGCGGAGCTTCCATCCCGTTCGCTCAGCTGGCACTTCCCCCATTACACCAACCAGGGGAGCCGCCCCGCCGGCGCCCTCCGCGACGGCCCTTGGAAACTCGTCGAACATTACGAAGACGGCAGCCTTGAACTCTACCACCTCCTAGACGACCCCGGCGAAGCCACGAACCTCGCCCCCGCCAAACCTGCGCAGGCACGCCTCCTCCGAGACAAACTCGCCGCCTGGCGGACGCAGGTTGGCGCGCAAATGCCCACCCCCAATCCGGCCTTCGACCCGCCCTTGCACCAGCGGCTCTACAGCGACCAGGATCCCTCGACGCTGATTGCCGCCGCCACCGCCGTGGAGACCTCGCCTGCCTGGCGAGGATGGCGCGACGCCATGAATTCCGCCATCAAGGGGAAAAAGCCGTCGGTCACCCCCGCCACAGGCGACATTCGCCTCCTCGCCCAGAACGCCCGCATTCACGGCCAGACCCTCCGCTACGAACGAGAGCCCAATAAGAATGTTCTGGGCTACTGGACCGATCCCAAGGACTGGGCCGAATGGGAATTCACCGCCCCCGCCGCCGGCCGGTTTGAAGTCGAGATCCAGCAAGGCTGCGGAAAGGGTTCCGGCGGCGCTCAAGTCAACGTCACCATCGACGACGTCACCCTCCCCTTCACCGTCCAGGAGACCGGCCACTTCCAACAACTCATTCTCCGCACTCTCGGCGAAGTGCAGCTAACCCCCGGCCCCCACCGCCTCTCCGTCCAACCCCAATCCAAACCCGGCCCCGCCGTAATGGACCTCCGCCGCATCACCCTCCGCCCAGTTCCCTAGCCGCACCATTTCGGGAATTCCCAAAGTCCCGCGCTCCCGTCCAAATCAGGCTGTGCAGCCCCGGCTTTCACTTTCAAGCCCTCAGATTTATGGGGTCGTGGAAGCGCTGCTGACCGGCAACGGCTAGCTTGCGGTCGCTCTGCGCGCGCGATCTCAATCGGGCTGCACGGCGGGCGCGGACCCACTACCGCCGCTGTCACCCTCCCCCCTTGGTCCGCTTTTGAAGCTCCTTTTCGATCGGCGAAAAGCGGTCGCTATTCGCGAGCTTGAGAGGTTTCTTCGTTCCTTTATTCACCATGCCGGCAGTCCTTTCTTCATGCGTCGAGTGGCTTTTGCCGCGTCGAATTGTGCGGGGTCAAACGGACCGTACCACTCCCGGAGTTCGCCATACTCGCGGTGCTTCGGATTCGCAATCGCCTCGATGTAGTCGGCAAAACCGTAAGCGCCGCCCACGTCTTCCGGCGGACAGGCTCGCTCTCCATCGAGGCAGCGCGGGTAGGTGGTTCCCCGCTCGGATGGCGCCACTTTTTCAAGAATCACCTCGTGTTGCCAACTGTCCCCAAAGTCGTATTCGTAAGCCATCCGCAGTTGGGAGCCGTGCCTGGAAACCAGATCGCCGATTCGAATGCCGCTGTAGTCGGTCGCGCCAAAGTCGTCGAATTCACCCGTCATGAATCGAGGATCGGTGTACCGAGCATCCGCGATTTCAAACTGATGAAGATGCGAATTCGTCCAACCCATCGCGGTTTGAATCAATTCGTGCAGCTTTTCAAGCGTTACGTCCAACGTCTCAATCCGCCGCCAGATCACAGGAACAGTGTCTTGCAAGACGATCTTGAAACGATAGACCGCCGCCTTGCCGTCGCTTGCCTCTTGGGGATGGCGCGGCGCGGGTCTGGCCAGAACCCAATTTCTGACCGTGCGCGTGATGCGTTTGCCTTTCCATGCTGGCAGGGCATCGGTTGCGACCAAAATCTCAATGGAACGTGCAACGCCCGGCTGTCGTCGTATGAGCCCCTTCCTTTCCAGCGTCCTCATCATTTGGTTCACCGACGGTGGCGACACGCCGATCGCCTCGGCAATTTCCGCCTCGGCCGGCGGCAAACCGAAGCCATCCGTATACGCGTGAATGTACGCAAGATATCGCCCCTGCGTGGGTGTGATGTTCGCCATCGCCAGAATCCTTTCGCTCGAACTGGTCTTCATGCTCCGACGCAACGGATTTACCAGCGGGAAGGTGCGAGCCAGCGGAGTTCGTTGGCAAGGGCTGACTCGCGAACACGATCGCCGCGCAAGATCGCTTCCGCGTGCTGGCGTTTTACGTAGGCCAGTCTGAGGTGAGCACTCACTACCAAACCGAGATCGGCCTGGCAGCGGCGGCAGGTTTCGCGCAGCGTCTGGGCAGCGCGACAAACGGGGCAATGGAATGGCGGCTCAGCGGACATAGAACAATAGATCTTCCAGTTCCGCCCCGACGGCGGCCACGGCCGCGGGATCCGCGCCGGCCAGGGCTTGTTGCAGGTTCGTGCATAACAGTTCCAGATCCTGGGCATCCTGGCCAGAGACGGAAGGCTTTGCCGCCTGGGCCTTCGCGAGGAGAGCCGCCGCTTCCTGGAACATCGACGAAGGGGATGGAACAACTCCGGCCGACGAATCCCGATCATCCGCGAGCCACTCTTTCCGCGACGGCAGGTCTTCGTCGTCGATCAACTCTTCGGAGCCGTCGAAGAGGTCTTCCAAGCGCTGTTCGGCGGCGCTGCGCGTCTCCGCTTGGAACTGGCTGAGCGCGTTGTCGATGATCAGTTCACGGCGGATTCCGGTGGCGGTCTGAGTTGCCGTCACTTTGAGAGTGCCGTCCAGCGTCAGATCGAAGCGGACGACGATCTTGCTGCGGTCCCCCCCGCCGGGCTCCAACTGGAGCCGAAACTTGCCGACCGAGCGATTGCGGTGGACTTCGGGTCGTTCTCCCTGAAGCACGTGGATGACCACTTCTTCCTGGTCGTCATACATGGTTGCATAAGCTTGTTCGTAGCGAGCGGGCAGGGGCGAATTGCGGTGAATGATGGGCGAGAAGGCCAATTCCGGCCCCATGAAACTCATACCGACGCAGGCTTCAATACCTAGGGTATGTCCCGTGACATCGACCAACACAGAACCCACGGACTGGCCATCGATCATGGCGGCCTGGAGGGCGGCGCCCAGGGCCACTGCCAGATCGGGATCGACCGCGCGGCTCGGTTCCCGTTGAAACTCGTCGCGCAGCCGCTCTTCGACGAGGGGAATGCGAGTGGAGCCTCCGACCAGCACCAGGTCGTCGATTTGATGAATTGTCAACCCGGCGTCGCGCAACGCCGTGTCGACGCTTTGAATGGTGCGTTCGATGAACGGTTCGATCAGTTCCTCAAACGCTTGCCGGGCGATGGTCGCCGCGAGATGAAGCGGCTGGCCAGCTTTTTCCGCGATAAACTCTTCGGCGATCTGCACGGACTCTTCAGTGGAGAGTCGCCGTTTGGCTTGCTCGCAAGACTGCAACAAGCGGTACTTGGCCTGGGGACTGGCGCGCAAGTCCACGCCGTGCATGGTCTGAAACGCATCGGCCACATGATCCAGCAGTTTCAAGTCGAGGTCGTCGCCTCCCAGCCGAACGTCGCCATGACTGCTGAGCACTTCGATGACGCCCGCTTCCAGGCGGACGATCGAAACGTCGAAGGTACCGCCGCCGAAATCGTAAACGGCGATCTGTTTGCGATCGCGTGTACCGGCGTGATACACGAGCGTCGCGGCGGTCGGTTCGTTGATGATGCGTTCCACCGTCAACCCCGCCAGATCTGCGGCTTCGCGGGTCGCCTGGCGCTGGCTTTCGTCGAAGAAAGCCGGCACCGTGATGACGGCCCGGCTCACCGGCTGTCCGAGCGCGCGGCTGGCCCGATCGCGCAATTTGCGGAGAATCATGGCGCTGATCTCCGGCGGAGTGAACGCCTGATCGCCCAGCGGGACAGGCTCCATGCTACCCATCCGCCGCTTGATCGACGCCACCGTGCGCTCGGGAAAGGCCGCCAATTGATTCCTCGCGGCGACGCCCGTGACGAGTTGCCCCTGCGGATTGATCCCCACGATGGACGGCAGCAGGGATTCTCCCGCTTCGTCGAGCACGCGCGGCTGTCCGTCCACAACAATCGCTACGACGCTGTTGGTTGTGCCCAAATCGATCCCCACAATGGGGCCTTGCCGTTCCGTCCTATCCGACATGCATAACTCCTATATGTAAGTCCTGCGACTATCAAACGGCCACGCGCACGTCGGCGTAACGCAGGAGTTGGCCCTGCCAGCGATAGGCGGGGGAGAGCTGCTCGGCCACCGATCCAGGTGGGCCGGCCGTTGACGCCACCGTTCCAATCGCGTGCATCGTATCGGCGTCGAACGGCTGTCCCTGAACGTCGAGACGTTCGATCCCCTGTTCGTGCATCGAGCGGCGCAGCCGGGCGAGGACCATATTCAAGCCCTCCAGCGCCGGATGAGCGTTTGCCGGTGCTTGAGCCGAACGCTGGCCGGCCAAGAGCGCCACCAAAGGACGGGCAAACCAGCGCGCCAAGGGGCTCAGCGCCGCGATCTGCTGCTCGACGGCCTGTGCGGCCGAAGCCTCGCGCAGCCGCTGATTCGCTTCCCATTGCGCGATCGCCCCCACCGCCCGGGAGAGTTGATGATCGGTCTCGACGATGTGCAGCACAAGTTGCCTGGCCTCTTGCTTGGCCTCGGGAGCGACCTGATTATTCGCGGCGGCAGCCTGCGATCGTTTGTCGAGAGATTGCAGGCTGGCCACCGCCTGTTGAACCTGCTCCGCTAAGGCGCGGCTCTCCTTCGTCTGTCCGCGCCATTCATGCCGCATCGCCGTAAACGCTTCGACGATGTCCACGGCGCCAAACTGTGGCATCTCGTCCTGTGACTCACCATTTGGCGACGATTCGCGGGAGGGCTCAGGGAAGAACATCGAGTCATTCATGAAATGCAGGATGGAAAGTATTGGTTCAGGCGGATAGCGGCCTCCGCTGCGGTTCAGTCGGACTGAGGAGGCGTCGCAGGATCGTCTCCCACTCGATTGCCCAAACTCAATAGGAAGCCTGGAGACAACCGGGGCGGGTTCCGCTGTTGCGACTGCAATACCTCGGACCACTCGGGAGTCTCCTCCGCAGGCGGGTTGATCAATCGCTTGGCGATCGATAACGGATCCTTGGCTGCCTCGTAGGCCGCTCGAATTTCACGAAATTTTTCCGGTTCCCGGTCCGGCGAGAATTGCTTCACCAGTTCCAGGTAGCGGGCGCGGACCTCGGCCTCGCTGGAGTCCTGGGACACCCCGAGAACCTGGAAGGGATCGCTGCTCGTGGGAGAATTCACCGTGGAAATTCCTGTTTCTCAAAACAGCGTAGCTTGGGATGACGAGGCTTGCTCGTGGGCCTTCCTGGCCGCCCGGCACTTGGGGCAGTCGCAATCCGGATCGAATCCCAAGTCGTCGTCCTCCTCTTCGTCATTAGCAAATCCAAACATATCTCCGAACGGAGAACCTGAGAACCGCTGCGACTCTTGGGCCAGCAGGTCGTCCAGCCGATTGGCGATTTCCAAATACCAGTGACGATAGTAGGCGTCTGGCGCCGATGCGGCGGCGGCGCGCAGCAATGGCCCTAGTTCCTTATTCTGCTCGATGCGCCACGGATATCGTTCTTTAAGTATCGCGTTCAGCTTGGCGGCGGCAAAGGCCGGGTGGCGCTGAATAGCCGGTTGCGAAAAGAACGACGGGAACTTTGTATCGTACCCATTCGGCCAGAACCGATATTCCGACCCCCAAAGCACTGCCTGCTGAATTCGCTTGTCGTCAATGCCGTCCAGAATCAGTTTGTTGTTTTTTTCCAGGCGGCCGAATAGCGCCTTGCCAATGGTCTTTCCCTGCAGGCGATAGGTGGGGTAAAGCAGTTGGACACGGTGCAGGTCCCAAAAGAAACTGCCCGTTTCGAACAGGTCCGCGAGCGACAGCGAGTCGATTCGTCCCAGGGCTTGATCCGCGGCCGCGCGCAGCGGCTTGAGCTCCGACGGTGTCGCTCGCATCAACTGCGCAGCGCCCAGCATCAGGCAGGCGTCCGCGAGCGAATCGCGAGTTCGCCCCGCCGCCTCGCAGGTGCTCTGGCGCTCCGCCTCAAACGCCTCGATCCTGCCGGCGCGCAATTTCCACGCGGCCTTCAAATACGGCAGCCACTGCTGGGACAGCCAAACCGGCCACAACTTCTCTGCTTCCTCCAGTCGGGCGGGAACGTCCGCCAGCCACGTTTTGCGGCGGCACAACCGCATCGCTTCCAGAAGCTGCCATTTCCACGGCGTTGACCGCACCCGCGGATCATCCTGCCGGGAGGCGGCCAGAAACTCCACGTGCGGACGGGCTTCGTCCAGCCGTTCATTCTCCAGCAGATAGTCCACCAGCCACAAGCGCGGCTCCGCCTGGTCCGGCGCCCCTTGCGACCAACGCTGCATCACATCGGCCAGCTCAGCTTCAAGCCGCGTTCGTTCGGGTTTCTTGATGCGCTCGTTATCCAGCTTGGAGTTGATCCAGTCGAAGTGAGCCTTGTAAACCGCGCTATGGCCAGGGGCCGATTTCGAAGCGGCCAGCAGATGCTTTCGAATATCCTTGGAGTTCTCCGGCGCGGCGAAGAGCAGCCCGAACATCCCGCCACCACCCGCCGGCCGCATTAAGGACATGGCTTCGTTCAGATGGATGTGGCTGGCGATCGCGTCCCGTAGCGGCGCGGGCAAAGATTCGTTCTGTGGTAAGTCGCGATTCAGATACTCGTCCAGCGCCCGCTCCGCCCTTCGTTCCGCGGCAGCATCTTGCGCGAAACGGCTGTAATAGAAGAAAGTGAGCAGCCAGTTCCTGCGGTCGTACCGTGGTCCGGAAAGCCGAATGGCGTCGTCGAAGACGTTGCTGTAATTCTGTGCATAGGCTCGACGCAGCGCTGCTTGCGCCAGCGCCGCCGTGAGGTCCGGTTCAGTGTCTCCGTATTCCGCGACAAACCGCCCCAGCCAGTGAATTTTCCTCGGTCCCAGCAGCAGTTCCTTGGACTCCTCGGGAGTCTTTAGGCCCGCCTCGGCGACGCGCAACGCCACCCGATCGAACCGCACCCGCCGTAGGAGCTTGCCGTGATACAGTTGTGCCGCATCGAAGCGATCCCAAGTGGAAGCGATCGCCGCTTCGTCGCTCGGTTTAGCCGATTCCGTCGGTTCCTGGAGAGGCGTGGCGTGCTCAAGATCGGACCGTAATGCAATCATCATTGCCGTCGCGATTCGACCCGGCCGCCGCTTGGCGTCCAACCGCATCCAGGTTTCGCTCGCCGCCGCCGATTCATTGGCCAGCCAATCGATCAGCCCCCGAATGAACAACCGCCATTCGCTCAGCGGACTGCTACGCGGGATCGCCGATACGCGCTTCAGCGCATCGTCCCCACGGGACGCCAACGCATCCTGCAGGGCTTCGCGAACGGCGGTCACCTGGGAGACCAGCTCCGGCGGCAATGAAGTCAACGCCGCGTCTTCAAAAACCGCCGCGTCTTCAGACAATTCTCCCGCCCAGGATTGTGGCACTTGTTGGGCCAATCGCTGACGATGGCGCGCGTTGCTAACTAGCGGGATCTCGTCCTGTCGTCCAAATCCCAGTTGCCGTCCCCGCGACTTCTCTTGTCGTCCCCGCGTCTCCAGCCGCTTTTTCGCTTCTTGGCGTTTCCGCTTTTCGTTGCGCCGCTGCGCGAACTGTTCTTTCTTGCGCCGCGATTTGCTTCCCATGGTCGGCTTCCCATTGCCTGACGAGATTTCTCCAGCCGGTGGCCTGCGCCCCCCCTCAAATGGATTGACGTTATAGCATTCTTTGCCCTTGCGATCATCATGCCGCGCCACGATCGCGAAGGGAAGGGAGCAAGCAGAATTTGGGGTTCGTGGTAACCTCGACGCCTGTATCCCCCCGGCTTCTTACGAGTCGCTCATT
>JALHPA010000084.1 GCA_022842745.1 Pirellulales bacterium | reverse complement strand
GGGAACGATCGAAGTTCGCGCGAAATGAGTGGAGAGCGCGGTGGAAGCATGTCCCCGGGCGGCCCAATGGCAGGAGCCGCCGAGGTTGGTGGAACGCTTTTCGAGGGCCGGCTGGGTTACCTGCCGCCCGGACCTGCTATCCGCAGTTTTGGCACGCGCCGGCGCCGCCGCCGTGGTGTCCCTTTTTGGGGCCTTTCATGGCTTTGGCATGGCGATGTTTTTCCATTAAGCCCTCGTGCTTGGCCTTGTAGGCGTCCTTGATGCCTTGGAGCCGCGGTCCTGCTTCCGCCGGGGGTTGGCCGGCAAAGCTCAGGAGAGTCGCTACCGCGAAGAGCAGTAAATAACGCATGGATTTTCGTCCTCGCACCGTGGGAAGGCCAAATCGCCCAGTCCTTGAAAACTGAACTGGCAGTATAAATCGACCGGCCGGGCATGGCATCCCGGGGAATTTGTGCGCGGTCGCTACGATCGGAATGAACGGCAGGATCGACCTGCGAAACTACGTCGAATTGCGGGGCAATGGCCGACGGGCGGAAGTGGACGAGTCGGCCGGAAATTTCAGGGGGGCTGCTGTCCGGTGTGATGCCCGCGCGGGAGACCGCTTGCGGGGTTTTGATTCCGTCAGGGTGAGGGCCGCTCCCTTGCACGGGAATCGGGGGCGGTCCACAATGTCCGCTCGTCCCTGATCCGATTGCCTCTTGGAACCGAAATGCACGCATGCCTGCCAATCCCCAGGTGATTCTTTCCGGCTTTGGAGACGAGGCCGCCAATCAGAAGACCGCGGTGCAGCAGTTTGCGGCGCTCTCGGCGCTGGGATTGCAGTACTACACGCTGCGATTCGTCGACGCTGGCCGCGGCGTCAAGAACGTGATGCAATTGAGCACGGCGGAAATTCAGAGAATGCGGCACTTGGAGGACGAGTACGGGCTGAACGTTACGAGCATTGGCTCTCCGTTGGGGAAGGTCAAGCTGTTGGACGTGGAGGACAAGACGCAAAACCGGTTCGTGCCGTTCAAGAAATATCTGGCCAAGGAGGTGGCGCGGGCCTGCGAATTGGCGCACGCGTTTGAAACCAAGTTGATTCGGGGGTTTTCGTTTTACCATCCGCGGGGGAGCAAGCCGGAAACACACCTGCCGCAGGCGGTGGAGCAGATTGGGCAGATGGCGGAGGCTTGCCACCGTTCGGACCTGACGTTTGGGCTGGAGGTCGAGGCGAACCTGGTGGGGCAGAACGGTTTTTTGATGGGGGAGATCTTCCGGCAGGTGAATCATCCGGCGTTGGTGCTGATTTTTGACGCCGGAAACATCATTACGCAGGGATACTCGGCGGCAGAGACGTTCGAGCAGTACCAGGCGATGAAACCCGGATTGGGCTGGTTGCACATCAAGGATTACCGGCACCCGAAGCCTGCGCGGCGGAAGGCGCACGTGGACGAGGAGGCGCTTAAGCATTTTGTGCCGGCCGATTTGGGAGACAGCGGACACGAGGCGATCTTGCGAGATTTTCGCAGTTTTGTGCCGACTTTGGAGAAGCGGTTGAAACGGCGGGGAATTCCTGGGGTGTTTGTGGAGCTGGAGCCGCACGTGAAGGGGGGCGGACAGTACGGGGGATTCAGCGGGCCGGATGGGATGGGGGTGGCGCTACGAGGATTGTGCAGAGTTCTGGACCGGGTGAAGCTGGATTACCACTTGCGAGATTTTGACGACGTGCTGGCGGAACGGGGGGAGTAGCGCGTTGGGAACTGGGCAGGTCCGGGATCTGTAATCACGAAATTCGACGCGGGGCGAGTCGGGGAGCGGGGAAGCAGGCACGGGGAGGGCCGGAAGGATGTGCCTCGTTTGAGCTTTCGGAACCGGTTTTTGTTGACTATTATCGGCGATTCACTATTCCGCCGCTGGGCGGATCGATCGATTGCACCCTGAACACTTTTTTCCCATGTCCGACGACAAGGTCCATTTGCACTGGCACGAACACAGCGTCACCCGAGAAGAGCGCGAGGCGCTCAACGGCCATCAAGGGTGCGTGATTTGGTTTACGGGTTTAAGCGCGTGCGGCAAGAGCACGATTTCCAATTTGGTCGACCACAAACTGCACTCGGCGGGGGTGCATAGTTTCGTGCTGGATGGGGACAACGTGCGGCTGGGGTTGAACGCCGCGCCGGCGGGGCTGAAGGAGCGGCACGGCGAGGAATTCGCCAAGCGATTCGGATTGGGATTCTCCGCGCAGGATCGGGAGGAGAACATTCGCCGGATTGGAGCGGTTGCCGAATTGTTCAGCTCGGCGGGGATCGTCACGCTGACGGCGTTTATCAGCCCGTATCGCCGGGACCGGGACGCCGTGCGGGCACGGTTCAAGCCGGGAGACTTTTTGGAGATATTCGTCGACGCGCCGTTGGAGGTTTGCGAGCAGCGGGACCCCAAGGGGCTGTACAAGAAGGCGCGGGCAGGGGAGATCAAAGGATTTACGGGGATCGACGATCCCTACGAGGCGCCGCTGAACCCGGAGTTGCGCTTGGATGCCGGGACCAAATCCGCCGAGACACTGGCCGACGAGGTGATTGCCCATTTGAAGAAGACGGGCAAGATCCGGTAGACCGGGCGGGCGCGGGATATCGAGCGCGGCCCGTTTGACCGGTGGAGGGGAGCGGAGGATGAAAGACCGCTTGCAACGGCTCCTGGCTCCGTTTGGGCAGGAGCATCTGTTGGCGCATTGGGAGCGATTGTCGCCGTCCGAGAGGGTGCGACTGGCGGAGCAGATCGACCAACTCGATCTGCCGCGGATTCAAAGGCTGTTGAGCGACCGGGTCGAGGAGGTGAACTGGTCGGAGTTGGCCGAGCGGGCGCTGCCGCCGACTGCGTTCCGACTGCATGGGGAGGGAAATCCGTTCCCGCGGTCCGAGGCGATCGCCGCGGGGCGGGCGGCGCTGTCAGCCGGCGAAGTGGGGGTGGCAATCGTCGCCGGCGGGCAGGGGACGCGGCTGGGGTTCGATCATCCGAAGGGGATGTTTTCGATCGGTCCGGTCAGCGGGGCCTCACTGTTTCAGATTCTTCTGGAAAAGGTCTGGGCAACCGGCCGCAGGTACGGCCCAACGCCGCCGCTGTGGATCATGACCAGCGCCGCGACGCACGATGAGACGGCGGCCTATCTGGAGGCCAATCGCCATTTCGGCCTGCCGAAGTCCGGGGTGCATCTGTTTTGCCAGGGGCAAATGCCGGCGGTGGAAATCGCGTCCGGCCGGGTGTTGCTGGCTGGGCCGGACGAGATTGCACTGACTCCCGACGGGCATGGCGGAATGCTAGCGGCGCTGGACCGCGCCGGGGGGCTTGCGGAGTTGCGGTCGAGCGGCGTCAAGCATCTATTCTATTTGCAGGTGGACAACCCGCTGGTCTCGGTCTGCGATCCAGAGTTTCTGGGCATCCACGTGCTATCGCAGTCGGAGCTTTCGACCCAGGCGGTCGCCAAGCAGCACGCCTTGGAGCGGGTGGGGAACCTGGCGATGGTGGACGGAAAATCGGTCATCATCGAGTACAGCGATTTGCCGGAGGAGGTCGCCCAGAAGCGAGCGCCGGACGGCTCGCTGGTGTTGTGGGCGGGGAATACGGGAGTCCACGCGTTTGACATGGAGTTTCTGGCGCGGATGGGCGCCGCGGCGGATGCCCTGCCATTTCACCGGGCTAAGAAGAAGGTCTCACATATTGACGCAGCGGGGGGGCGGGTCGAGCTGGAGGCGCCGAACGCGATCAAGTTTGAGCGATTCATTTTCGATTTGTTGCCGCACGCGCGGAATGCCGTGGTCATGGAGGTGGACGGGCGGGAGACTTTTGCCCCGGTGAAGAACGCCCCTGGCGAGGCGTCGGACACTCCGCAGACCGTGCAAGCCCAGATGATCGCGCTACACACGCGTTGGTTATCGCAGGTGGGAGTCGCAGTGGCGGAGGGGGTGGCAGTGGAGATTAGCCCGCGGTTTGCGCTGGACGACGAGGGGGTGTTGGAGAGGATGCTGGCCGGGCAGATCGAACCGGGGGAGAAGATTGAAACCGCCCGCTATTTTGAGTCTTCGAGCTAGTAGAATTGGCCGCGGTTGGGGGCAGAAGTAGGCCAAATCGCCGGTAAAACGCCAGGAAGCAAGCGCGACGCCGTCCAGTCGTGTCGCTGGTTGGCGCGGGGATGCCGAGATGCCGCGAAATCGCACATCTGACCTTGTCTCAAAGATGGCTTGTCGCCAGAATGCCGCCCCCACGAAAGGATTCGTGGAGGCAAGGGCCGTCCATAGGCGCTGGGAACGTACCGCCCATCCAGAAGACGGCCGCTCCAGGGAGGGATTGCATGCTCTTCGACCCCCGCCGGTCGGCGTTTGCGCTGGCTATCGTCTTACCGTGGTTGTGCCCGGCGATGCTGTCCGCTGAGACGACTTTGTTGGATTTCCGGGCGGACTGGTGCGGACCGTGCCGGTCGATGGATCCGGTGGTGCGGGAACTGGCGGCGGAAGGCTACCCGGTGCAGGCGGTGGATATCGATCGGCAGCCGGAACTGGCACGTCGGTACCAAATCGACGGGGTGCCGACGTTTTTGGTTCTGGTGGATGGCCGGGAAGTGGAGCGGGTCAGCGGGGTGCAATCGAAGGGGCGTCTGGTGCAGATGCTGCGGCGGGGAACGCCACCGGAGGCGACCGCCACGGTTCGGCAGTCGCGATCGCCGACGGTCGATCCTTTGGTAGCGGCGAGCGCGCGGTTGGTGATCGAGGACACGAATGGCCGATCGACCGGCTCGGGGACCGTGATCGACGCTCGGGAGGGGGAGGCATTGATTTTGACGTGCGGTCACGTGTTTCGGGAATTTCGGCCGGACGGGGCGATTAAGGTCGATCTGTTCGCCCCCGGAGCACCGCAGGGACTGCTTGGGAAGCTGGTAAGCTACGACTTGAAGAGCGACGTGGGATTGGTGCGCGTGGAAGCCGATTTTGAGTTTGTGGCGGCGCGGGTGGCGCCTGCCGGGGCGGTGAGCCGGGTGGGGGAGCGGGTGGTGAGCGTGGGTTGCGACGGGGGGGCGGACGCGACGCCGCGGGCGACCGAAATCACGTCCGTGAATCGGTTCAATCATGCGCCGAACGTCCAGGTGGGCTTCCAGCCGGTGCAGGGACGGAGCGGGGGGGGATTGTTCAATGCGGCTGGGCAGGTGATCGGCGTATGCAACGCCGCCGACCCGGCGGAAAACCAAGGGCTGTTTGCCTCCACCGCCGCGATTCAGGCGGAGTTGGATCGGGCGAAGCTGTCGTTTGTGTATCGGCCGTGGGAGGGAACGCTGGCGGCATGGGAGAAGCCATCGACGACCGCTGAACCGCAACCCCAAGGCGCGGACTCGCTGAACACGGCAGGGGAGCGGGGCGTTTCCATCGGGGCGACGAGCGGGCGGGAGCGGCAACCTGTGGCGACGCGGCACGCGGTCCAGGAACACCTGACGGCCGACGAGCAGGCATTGTTAACGGAACTGCAAGGTTCGGACCAAGCGGATGTGATCATGATCGTGCAGGCGAATGGCACGACGAACGTGAAGAGCCGCGTATTGCAACTGAACAAGGCTTCGCCTGAATTTTGGAAGCAATTGGCGGCGTCCCGAACTCCGCATCTGACATCGCTGGAGAACCGGGGAACGGCGACGGCGCAAAACGGAGCGAGGGGGCCGGCGACAGCCGAGAGATTGCTGCCGCCGCGGCCGCAATTCAGCCGGGCCGCGACCGCCGCCGCGAGCGATCGCATCTGGCCGGCAGTGCGGTAAGGGGAAGGGCACGGTAGGAGGAGGGTGGGGCGCCACGGCGTCGGCGAGTATACACCCTACCGTGGCTCATTCGAGCGCGCGGAGCAGCCCTTCCGCCTTGTGCCAGGTTTCGCGGTATTCATGGTTGGGGTCGCTTTGGGCGGTGATTCCGCCGCCGACGGGCATTTGCCAGTAACCATGTCCGGCCAGGATGGTGCGGATGAGGATGTTGGCATCCATGCGGCCGTCGAAGCCGACATAGGCGAGCGATCCACAGTAAGCGCCGCGGGCGGTCGGCTCCAATTCGGAGATGATCTGCATGGCCCGGACCTTGGGAGCGCCGGTGATGGAGCCGCCAGGGAAGGCGGCCTTGAGGAGGTCGAGCGGGCCCTGGTCGGGCCGCAACCGGCCGCGGACGACGGAGACCAGGTGTTGCACGAACTGGTAGGTCTCGAGCCGGCAGAGTTCGGCGACCTGGATACTGTCTTGGTCGCAGACGCGCGATAGATCGTTGCGAAGCAGATCGACGATCATGATGTTCTCCGCGCGGTCCTTTTGGCTCTCCAACAGATCGTCGCCAGCGAACAGGTCGGCCTCGGGTGAGTCGATGCGCCGGCGGGTGCCTTTGATGGGGCGGGCTTCGACGGCGTCGCCGGCGACCCAGAGGAAACGTTCGGGGGAAGCGCTGGCGATTTGTTGGGGACCGAGATCGAAATAACCGGCGAATGTGGCGGGATTGCGCGAGCGGAGGCGGAGGTAGAGCGCCGGCGAATCGTCAAGCGCAGGGTGTAACAACCGTTGGGCCAGGTTGACCTGGAAAATGTCTCCGGCGCGGACGTATTCGATCGCGGCGGCGACCGCTTCCAGGTAGGCCGCGGGGGAGAAGTTGCTGGTCAAGGATTGGTGGCCGGAGACCGGGAATTGGGGCGCCAGGCGTTGGGTAAGCGCGGCAGGCGAAGCCGGAAGCGTAGAGGGGGGGGCGGCAAGCCATGCCTGGAACTGCTCCAGCCGCAGGGCCGCTCGGCGGCGGCGGCGAGCGGGGTCGGCCTCGGGCCAGCCCTGGGAAATAATCCACGCGCGGTCCGCAAAATGGTCGATCGCCAGGACCACGTCGTACAGACCGATCGCCAGGGCGGGAAACGGGAGATCGTCGAAGCGGGGGCGGGGGATGTTCTCCAGCGAGTGCAAGAGGTCGTAACCGAACAGCCCTGCCGCGCCACCCTGGAAGGGAGGCAAGCCGGCGACCGTGGCGCTGCGGCAGGCCGAGAGGCGGGATTCGACTAGCGCAAAAGGGGAGGGGCTTCGGCCGTTGAGGGCGCGGGCCGCTTCGAGGGTGGAGAGGGCGATGAATTCAAAAGGATCGGCCGTCAGAAAGGAGAAGCGCCCCAGGTTGACATCGCGACGCGCGCTGTCGAGGAAGAGGCCGTGGGGACGCCGACTGAGGCGGAGAAACGCCTGTTCCAGATTGGGAACGGCGGGCAATTCGACAATCTGGCCGGGGAAATCGTCGATCGAGACCAATTCAGGGATCATCGAGGCCGAATCTCAAGTAGTCGGTATCGCTTACGGACGCTGGTTCGATCGATGACGATGCGACGTTTCCGGTCGGGTCAGATAGCCCCAGTCGAGAGCTTCATCCTGATGGTAGTCCTTGCTGAGCGTCAATGCGGTGAGTGCTTTGGACATTTCAAATCCGAGGTAGAACGCATGCCGTGGATCGATGTTCTTGGGATCGGTCGCCAGCAGACGTTCAAAGAGCACAAATGGATCGGAGTCTTGGAGGTGTAGGTCAGATGAGAGCAAGTGGATGGCGTCCTGTTCGGCGAACAGGCGGTAGTTGTGATCGCGAATTTGCGCCGCCAGTCGATTCAGATCGTCCTCGCCCAGCGGGGCGGGAGGCTGACCGCGCAAGGGAATCAAGCGCGGTTCCAAGTGCTTGGGTAGGACTCGTTGGGAGACGGCGTGGTAGACCAGTTGCCGGGCGAGAGCACATTCCAAGACGGCGGAACGCGCCCAGTGGACGACCTGCGTGGTGAGGACTCCTCGAATTCCCAGTTCCTGGCAGAATCCAAGCAAGAGGACGTTGATGGCGGCCGAGTCGGCGTCGGTCAGTTCGGTCAGGTTGCCGATGCCCATGAATATTTCGGCATCGGGATAGCGGCGGCGCGTGTCCAAGTAACGTCCCAGACTGGCGGCAAAACCAAATCCAATTGGCTCGAGGATGGGATCGAGACGGATGCGGACCCCGCGCTCGGAGAGGAATTCGACCGTGTCCCACATCGAGGGCAGGTGCGACGGATCGTCGGGGACGACGACGACCTCGCAGTTCCAGTCGCAGGCCGCTTCGCGGTTGGTCGAATTCACGCTGAGCACCAGTTCGGCGCCTGCTTGCGCCGCGGGTTCGATTTCGCGGGGATTGAAGCTGTCGATGGATACACGAAGCGACTGATCCCGGAGGGCTGCCACGCCCTCGGCGACGTTGTTCC
>JALHPA010000083.1 GCA_022842745.1 Pirellulales bacterium | reverse complement strand
CCGCGTAGCTCCCCTGGCCGCCGGTGATGCTCGACAAACTGCGGGCATAGGTCATGATTTCGGCCAGCGGCACCAATGCCGAGACGGTCTGCATGTTCCCCCCGGCCGATTCCATTCCCAGCACCCGCCCTCGCCGCGTCGACATATCGCTATTGATGTCGCCGATTTTCTCGGTCGGCACGGTGACGTGCAGATTGACGATTGGCTCCAAGAGCGCCGGCTTGGCTTGCTGGAACACGTTGCGGAAGGCCATCGAACCGGCCGTCTTGAAGGCGGCTTCTGAACTGTCGACGTCGTGGTATTTGCCAAAATAGACCTCGACGCACAAATTTTGCACCCGGTATCCGGCGATCACGCCGCGGTCCATCCGCTCGCGAAAGCCTTTCTCCACCGCAGGGAGGAAGTTGTTGGGAATCGTCCCCCCCACGATCGAGTCGACCCAGATAAAATTGTCCTTCGCGTCGTATTTGAAATCGCGCATCTGCGGGAAGCGGTCCTTCGTGCAGAAATCCTCCGGCTTGGTCCCCAACGGCAGCGGGTACATGCGGATGTGGACTTCGCCGAATTGGCCGCGCCCGCCCGTCTGTTTCTTGTGGCGGTAGCTTCCCTCGGCCTTTTGTTGGATGGTTTCGCGGTAGGGGATCTTCGGTTCCTTGGTGTCGATCTCCACCTTGTCGCGCCGCTGCAGACGTTCGCGAATCACGTTCAGATGCAATTCGCTCATTCCCGTCATGACCAATTCCTTGGTCTGCGGATCGCGATCGAGGTGGATCGTGCTGTCCTCCTCCACGATTTTGTGCAGCGCGTTGGAGAGCTTGCCTTCGTCCCCGCGGCTCTTGGGCATGGCCGCAAGTCCGACCATTGGCGTGGGAAACTTGATTGGCGCCATGGTCCACGGACCAAGCGTCGTATTGGTGTGCAGCTCTTCGACCTTGGCCAAGGCCACGATCTCGCCGGGTCCGGCGGAATCCAGGGGCTTCGTCTCCGCACCCTGAACTTCGAGCACCGGTCCAATCTTGATGTTCTTGCGGCCGCCGGAGATATGAACGCTGTCGTCCTTCTTCAACGTGCCGTTGTAAATGCGGATGTAGCTGAGCTTTTGGACGAACGGGTCGATCCGGGTCTTAAAGACCTGCGCCACCAACGGGCCGGCGGGGTCTTCGGCGAGCGGGACTTCCGCCCCCGATTCGTTGATCGCCGTCCGCGGAATTCGATCCGGCGGCAGCGAACAGAGCAACAGCGCGTCGAGCATCTCCTTCAACCCGGCCTGAGTCTTGCCACTGACGCAGAGAATCGGAATGAAATGCCCTTCGGCAATGGACTGCACGATGTCGCGGGAGAGCTCTTCATCGGTGGGAGGGATCCCATCGAAATAATGGGCGGTGGTCTCTTCGTCGACTTCGATAATGGTCTCGATCAGCGGCTGACTGACGGCCACCGGGTCGAGCAGCGCCCCCTCCGACTTCGACGGCGGATGCAAAGCGTCGATCACCCCCTTGAAGTCGTGCCCCTGGCCGATCGGAACCTCCAACGGAAGGCAACTCTTGCCAAACGTCTCTTGGATGTCCTCCACCAGCTTGGTGAAGTTGACATTGTCGGCGTCCATCTTGTCGATCACGATGATTCGCCCCAACCCCGCTTTCCCGGCCTCCTGAAACACCCGGCGGGTGTTGACTTCGATCCCGGCGTGGGCGTTGATCACGATCACGGCCGTCTCCACCGCGTGCATCGCGGCGATCGTCTGGCCGATGAAATCCGGATAGCCCGGAGTGTCGATGACGTTGAATCGCTTCCCCTGATAGTCGAAGTGGACGATGTGCGATTCGATGCTGTAGTGGTGTTCCTTTTCGATCTGGTCAAAGTCGCAGACGCTCGTCCCATCGTCGACGTTGGCCGGCCGCGTGATCGCGCCGGTCAGCATCAGCATCTTGTCGGCCAAAGTGCTCTTACCGGAGTGGCCGTGGCCACACAGGACAATGTTGCGGATGTCCTCGACTTTGTATTTCAACATGGAAGAATCCTGGGTTCTTGAAACAATGTTTTCGGTATCGTTATCGAATCTATAGGGTTGCGCGACCGGGCTTCGCCGCGGCCAGCGCCTCTGCCAAGGTCAAGCGCCGTTCGTACAATGCCCGCCCCACGATGCAGCCGTCGACCCCCAAATCGGCCAGCCGTGCCACGTCCTTTGCCGTCGTCACTCCCCCGGAGGCGATGACGGGCAGCCGAACCGCGCCGCGCAGCGCTTCCATCGCGGCTAGATTGGGTCCGGCCAACATTCCATCGGTGGCGATATCGGTGTACACGATCGCCGCCAGAGGCTCTCCGTCGAACTGCGCCGCCAGCTCGATCGCCGACGTCTCGCTGGTCGCAAGCCACCCGTCGGTCGCTACCTGCCCATCCCGGGCATCGATCCCCAAGACCAACCGCCCGGGATAGCGACGGCACGCCGCTCGAAACCAATCAGGCTCGCGGAGCGCCTTGGTTCCCAGTATGGCCCGCGCCACTCCCATCCCCAGCACGGCTTCGATGGTCTCGTCGTCGCGGATCCCGCCTCCAAGCTGGCACGGAACGCGGACGGCGTTCAGGATCGCGCGAACGCTGGCAAGATTGGCCGGGCGGCCGGCCTTCGCGCCGTCCAGATCGACCAGGTGCAATTGCTTGGCCCCCTGCTCGACCCACTCCCGGGCCATCGCGGCCGGATCCTCGCCGAACACGGTCTCCTGGCCGTAGTCCCCTTGCCGCAGGCGCACGCACTTTCCGCCGCGAAGGTCGATGGCGGGCCAAATCTGCATAATCGACGGGACTCCCCACCGAAAAGAAACGCTCACGGGGAAGCCACAAATATCTCACAGTTGCGGAGCCGTTGCAAGCCGCGCGTGGCGTCTCTCGGCACGCGAATAAATCGCAATCCGTCTAATGCAATCCGATTATCGCACTCCCTGACTCGCGATCGCCGAATTGTGGCCCCACGCGGCATTGTCGATCGCCGGCCCTGCCTCCGGGTTCGTCCAACCGCTAGAATCGATGTACACGACCCGCTCCTCCAACTCCCTCTCCCATGCCGCGCCGCACCGATCCGTCCCGCCCGCCCCAAGGCACGCGGAAAATCTCCGCGTTCAAGAGGGGGGGGCGAAAGCCGGTCCGGGCCGCTCCCTCTCCGGCTTCCGACCAGCCCCAGCTTGCACGGCTGCAAAAAGCGCTCGCCGCGGCTGGACTGGGCAGCCGCCGCCAATGCGAGCAATTGATCGTCGAAGGCCGGGTCGAGGTCGACCGCCAGACGGTGACGGAACTGGGGACGCGCGTCGATCCCACCCGCCAGGAAATCCGCGTCGACGGAGAGCTTTTGCCCCGGCCCAAGTTGCGCTACTACGCCGTTCACAAACCCTCAGGCGCCGTCACCACTAACCGCGATCCCGCTGGACGTCCCCGCGTCATCGACCTGGCGCCTAACAACGAGCGGCTCTTTCCGGTGGGCCGGCTCGATTTGCACAGCGAAGGTCTGATCCTGCTTACCAACGACGGCGAATTGGCCAACCAGCTGGCCCATCCGCGCTTCGGCGTGGAAAAGACTTACCTGGCCCAGGTGGCTGGCGACCCCACTCCCGAAGTCCTGGCCAAGCTGAAGGCAGGCGTGCATCTGGCTGAAGGATTCGCCCACGCCAAGCATGTCCGGGTCAAAAGCCGCAAAAGCCAAAGTTCCATCCTTGAAATCGTTCTCGACGAGGGCCGCAATCGCGAAGTCCGGCGACTGCTTGCCAGGGTGGGGCATAAAGTGCTGCGGCTCCGGCGCATCGCGTTTGGACCGTTGCGTCTGGGGGAACTGCCGGTGGGGGAATGCCGCGCGCTGAGCGCGGAAGAGGTGCATCAATTGCGGCAAGCATCGGCAGCGGCGGCGCAGGAAGGACCGCGGCGGCGCGGCGCGCCGAACTCGCGGCGAGGGCCGCAGTCGGCGGGCACGGAAGGCGATCCGGGCGTTTCAGCCGAGGCGAAGGCGAATATCGAACCCGCATCCCAATCCCGCCAGCCGAATCGGAGCGGGATGGCGTTCTTGCAGCGTAAAGCCGAGGGCGGTCCGCGGGACGAGGAGACCGTTGAAGACGATTTCGGCCTCGACGCCGACGAAGTGCTGGTGACGGAAGATGCGTCCGAATCCATGGGGACAGTGCTGGACCTGGCGGACGAACCGGTGGAACGCCCCGTCCGCCGCGGTCCGCGGATGCGGCCGGCGACCGGAGGACGACGCCCCGACGCCCGGCCCCCTGGCCGCTTCCGCGCTGGAAAAGGTCCCGCCAGTCCACCCGTGCCGGGGCGCGCGGCCATCCGCCCGATTGTCGATTTGCGGCCTGGGAAGTCCGTGGCGCCCCTCCCTCGCGGCACGGCGACCGATGCGGCCGATCCGTTACATGCGTCGCCGATGCGTCCCGATAACAAGCCCGGCGGACCGTCCCGTCCCGGAAGACCCACGGGGTCCAAGCCTGGCGCGAAACTGCGAGCCAAGAAGCCCCCGTTCGGCAAGCCCGGCAAACGGCAACGCCGCCCTGAAGATGGATTGCAAAAGTTTGGCAAGAAGCGGCCCAGCGCTCCGCGCAAAGCCGAGCGGGACGGAGCGGAGGAAAACGCACACGATTCAAGCCGAGGCGGCCGAGGAAGGATGAAGCCGGCGGGAGGAACGGCCGGACGTCCCGCCACCGGCCAAGGCCGACGCCCAGACGCAGGCGGCCGATCGAAAGCGCGCGGCGCCGAGCGGAAGCCGAATCGGAAACCAAAGAGGCCCTAAACGATCTTGGAACCATTCATTTGCTATGCCGACCGCGCGGTTCAGTCGCAGGTGCGCGTCATCGAAAACGTCCGTGTCGCTCGCGACACGTTCCGACTGCGCTTCGAATGCCCAGACATCGCCCGCCGCATTCTCCCGGGGCAATTCTTGATGTTGCGGCTGGCCGATGGGGACGATCCCCTACTCGGTCGGCCGTTGGCCCTGTACGACACGGTGTTGGACAGCAGGGGCGACCCCGTCGGCGTCGACGTGGTGTATCTTGTGGTTGGCAAGCTGACCGCGCGGCTGGCTGCCATCACGCGGGGGCAAGCCCTGTCCGTCTGGGGCCCGTTGGGCAACGGATTTCCAGCGGCGAACGCTGAACATCTGCTGATGGTCGCGGGGGGGATTGGTCAAACGCCGTTCTTGGCCGTGGCGCGCGAAGCCCTGGACCAGCGCGCCTACGGCGACCCTCCGCGCCCCTCCTCCCAGGTGCAACGGGTAACGCTCTGCTACGGCGCCCGGAGCGGCGAGTATCTCGCCGGAGTCGAGGATTTCCGCCAGCTTGGAGTCGAATGCCTCCTCAGCACCGACGATGGATCCGTCGGCCAACATGGATTAGTGACCGATCTTGTGCGGGTGGCGCTTGCCGAATCCGCCGCGACGATTCAGGCCGGAAAGTTGCTCGTCGTCTGCTGTGGTCCGGAAAAGATGATGGAGGCCGTCGCCGGTTTGGCGGCTGCAGCCGAAGCCCCTTGTCTCGCCTCGCTGGAGACGCCGATGGCCTGCGGAATCGGCATCTGCTTTAGCTGCGTGGCTCGTGTCAGGCAACCCGACGGCGAATGGGACTACAAACGCACTTGCGTCGAAGGCCCCGTTTTCGACGCGTCGTCCCTGGTCTGGTGAGACCATCGCCCATTTTCACCGCAAAGTCCAATTTCAGGCCGCGCGAAGAATTGATCTGGCCCGGTGTGGCACGCGCGCGGCGGCGATTGCCTCGGCCCATCGACGGGGCGTACTCACCGTCACCGCGCCGGCCGCTTCATTTTCAGCCAACCGCGCTAGAAGTCCTTCCAGCCTTGCGAGCGTTCGCCGTTCCTCCCCCTCCTGGCCGCTGAAATGCACCGCCAGCCGCCACATGCCGCCGCTGGCGACGGCGCTTTCCAACGTCCGCCGCACCGCTCTTCGCCGCCATAACCACAAGCCGTCCCCAGCCAGACGGATCGCGGATGGAAGTTCGTACAGCCCATGACGCAGCAACCGTGCACCCTCCCCAACCGCGGGCGCGTCATCCAGCCGGTCGACGACCTGGACGCCGTGTTTCACCAGTATGTCCAGCCGATCGCTCGGAATGGCCCCCTCGACCGCCAGCGTAGTAATCGTGATTCCATACTCCCGCCCGGCCGAAATCACCCGGGGCAGCTCTCGCGAAAGCGCCGCCCGTCCCGACGGCAGGATCCAATTATTGGGGGCCTTCAAGGCGATCTCGCAGTTTCTCGGTCCCTCGATGTGAAATAGTTCGAGGCCAAGTTCGTCGGGGGCGACGATCCAGGTGCTTTGCCACCTCCGCGGGGCGGTAATCTCGGCCAACCGCCGACGGGTTGTTTCCGAAGCCGGGCCTGAAAACGACAGCATTGCCACGGCTGGACCGCTTCCATTGGAGGACTTGGTGCGAACAACGGGCGCGGTCAATGCGCGCGACTCCCTCGGCATGGCATGGCTCCTCTGAGCTGCGACCTGATGCGTGAACCGCCCATCCAATCCATTCGGCAACTCGACGCCGCTCCTGCCAAGCCGACCGACTCCGGGAGCAAGTCTTTCGGAACCCTCCGAGTCGGCGATAAGGTGGAGCGACGGCGCAAACTGCAAGGGTCCCAGAGGGCTGCTTCCCCGAGGCCTGCCGCCAAAATAGACCGGCCCCCCGGGCGCTACCTGCCCGGTAGTTTTGTTCCGCGCGGCACAACCTTAACCAGTTGTGGCTCGCCGGCTTTTTTCAAGATGTCAGGGTTGCGGCTGAATCTCGGGTGCGCTGGCGAAAAAAACAGTCCTACGTTTTGCGCTTTTTGGCGACAGGGGGCTTCGACGCGCCGTTTCGGCTCGGCCGGCTCTTCCCCGCGGCCGCAGGGAGCGGCTGGGCGGGAGAATGCTTTTGAATCCGAATCGGACGCTGGCCTGCGCAGAACTCGCGGCCCAAGACTGCGAACACGTCGGCGATGGTTCGGATGGTCTTGTTCTTTTCTCCGTCCAAGAGTTGAGTAATCCAACCTTTGCTCTGCCCCATTTTCGCGGCCAGTTGGGATCGGGTGATGCCCTGTTCCGCCATCACGCTTTCGATCAACTCAGTTACCTCATAGATCGCGCGTTCCTGCTGATAGAGCCTCATGTTGGATTCGTTCTCGACAAATTGTTCCACAAGAGTTTTGGTCATTATTCATCCCCCAACTGCCGGTAGTATTCCCTCTGAATTTCCAGGGCCCGATTGATTTCTTCCTGCGGCCACTTTCCCCGACCCTTCTTGGCGCCAGGCTTTCTGAATCCGTGGGTCACAATCCATTTTCTGCCGTCCGGAAAGCAGGGAAATCGAATCTGAACATTCCGGGCCTCGAATTTGAACGCATAGAGATCGCGCATTTCCTTATCGAACCGCTTGGGCGAAAGTCGTCCAAAGTTCGCCATTTGTTGGAACAGATGCATTGCTTTAGCCTGTGCATTCGCATCGAGCACAGCGAGAAACTCGACGGTTGGGACTTTCTGCGACGCCCGAACTGCGCACTCGACTGACCGAGCGGCCCCAGACGCGATCACGACAGTATGTGGCTGCTTCTTCAAAGTTTAGTTTTATCTAAACAGGCGGTCAAGAAGGATTTTTGTTTCGCAAAGACACCGCGCAATCTATCGTCTCTGAATCGTCGACGCCAACCAGACTTTAGAGTCACATTGTCGCTCTTGACCGCTAAGCCGGGCACTCATGCGACGCCACTTGACACTATTACACGACATTGTGTATTATTCCCAATCGAGCTTCCCATGCCTCGCAACGATTCGACCAAAAACCGAAAGCAAACGTCGATCTGCCCACCGCTGCTCGGCTGTTGCGCTCCCAGCCCCGCCTTTCAAGACCGCCCCCTCCTATCGTTTCTCGACGCCGTCAAGGTCATGGCCCTATTTAAGGTCCTCGCCAACGATACCCGCATCCGGCTCGTTCACCATATTCTGCGGTCTGGGGAAGCCACCGTCTCCGAATTGGCGAAGACGCTCGGCATGAAGCCGCAGGCGGTCTCCAACCAACTGGTCCGTCTCTCCGACACTCGTATGCTCTCCTCCCGCCGGGAGGGAAATAACGTCTACTATCGGGTCGCGAACGGATGCGTTGCCCCCCTGCTTGAACTCGCGCTGTGTCTCATGGAAGACGAGCGGCGCGAAAAATCATCGGAAGCGTAAAATGCACAACTCCATCCAAGATCAGGTGCGGGAGAAGTACGCCGCGGTC
>JALHPA010000082.1 GCA_022842745.1 Pirellulales bacterium | reverse complement strand
GGTCGCCCGTTCAACATCGGCTCCCCCAAGCAGTTGCAAGACATACTCTTCGTCGAGCAAAAACTCCCGATCCTGAAACGCACCAAGACCGGCGCCAGCACCGATGTCGACGTGCTGGAAGAACTCGCCCGGCGACACCCGCTCCCAGCCAAAATCATCGAATATCGGCAATTCGCCAAGCTCAAAAACACCTACGTCGACGCCCTCCCCCACCTTGTCTATCCGGGCACCGGCCGCGTCCACGCATCCTTCAACCAGGTCGTCGCCGCCACGGGGCGGCTTAGTTCCAGCGACCCCAACTTACAGAATATCCCCATTCGCACCGACGCCGGCCGCGAAATCCGCTCCGCCTTCCTCCCCGGCCACGACTCGTGGTTCCTGCTCGCCGCCGACTACTCCCAGATCGAACTCCGCGTCCTGGCGCACTTCTCCCAGGACGAGGCCCTCACGTCCGCCTTCGCTCGCGACGAGGACATTCATGCCCAGGTCGCTTGCCAGGTCTTCTCCGTTCCCTTGGACCAGGTCACCTCGGCCCAGCGCCGCGTCGCCAAGGCCGTGAACTTCGGCGTCATCTACGGCCAAAGCCCCTTCGGCCTCGCCAAAACGATCGACATCCCCCAGGACCAGGCCGCCCAGTTCATCGATTCCTATTTCCGCGGCTACCCCGATGTCGAGCGGTTCCTGATCCAGATTCTCCGCGATTGCCGCCAGCAGCAAATGGTCCGCACCATTCTGTGCCGCCGCCGCGCCGTCACCGGCGTCCGCGATCCCGGCCCCCCCTCCACTTCCGGCCTCTCCTCCACTTCCAGCTCCGCCGACGCCTACAGCCGCCAGCGGAATCTCGCCGAGCGGACGGCCATCAACACCGTGATCCAAGGCTCTGCCGCGGATATCATCAAGCTCGCCATGCTCCGCGTCCACCGCCGACTCCTGGCGGAAAAGTTTCGCAGCCGCATGCTTTTACAGATTCACGACGAGCTGGTCTTCGAGTCCCCGCCCGAAGAAGTCGAATCGCTCGGCGAACTCGTGCGCCAGGAAATGTCCGCCGCCATCGACCTCCGCGTCCCCCTCAAGGTCGATCTCAAAGTCGGCCGCAACTGGGCCGAATGCGAATGACGCTCGCCCGCTTGCGCTATGGCCGGCGTCCTGCCTTGCTTCTCATTTTCCCGCCAGCCCAGCGTCGACGCTCCGTCGGCGCCCCGGCTCGACCAGCCGCACCGTCCCACGCCGGTCTCCGTCGCCAATCATCGTTCCCCAGGCCGCTCTTCCCGGCCCGCTGCCGAATACCTGCTTCAGCGTCCGTCCCCGCACGTTCGCCCAATCCAGCACCGTTTGCTCGTGGATGATTGGCGTCTTCAAATGCCAGAAATTCCATAGCGCCGCCACGCATTTCGCCTGCTCCGGCGAAAATTCGTACCGCGTTCCATACCACTCCACGCTCCGAAACTTGGCCTCGTGCCAAACTCTTGTTCCCTCCGCCGCCGCGGTTCCTTCCGCTGCTGCACTTTCCGCCTGGCCCTGCTCTCCGCCCCCCCCAACCAGCGCGCGATCGAGACCGCCGGCCGCACTCGGCGACGTCAGTCCCTCCCCCGCTTCGACCCTGGAGATTTCTTCGCTCATCACCGCAATTCTACTCCGCCTGCAAGCTACGCTTGCCGTGAGCGGCCCCTCCGCGCGGGCATGCCTGCGCCCGATCCGGCCGCTTCTGCCGATTGTTCCGCCTCTAAGGGTTGCATTTCATGTCCACCGACTCCGAGCGCAGCATCAGCGAGTCCCTTCTCGATGAGCTTCTGGCCGACGAATCCTTCCGCCCCTCGGAACCTCGCTCGCTCGAGGAGACCTCCCTCTCCCCGACATTCATCGAGGATTTGATCGTTAAATTCGTGGTCGCCGTCGGCGCCGCCAGCGGACGCGACATCGCCGATCACGTCTGCCTCCCGTTGGCCATCCTTGACCCCCTCCTGCACTCCCTCCGCAGTCGCCAAATCCTGGTTCATAAAGGCGCTGCCCACCTGGGAGACTACATCTACACCCTCACCGAGCAAGGGCGGACCCGCGCCCAACAGGCCCTCTCCCTTTGCGGCTATGTCGGTCCCGCCCCGGTTTCGCTCGCGGAATACGTCCTCTCGGTCGACGCCCAGACGATCCGCGCCGAATCCCCCAAGCGCGAGCAATTGCAGCGGGCCTTCGCCGATATCTCGATCAACGAAAACCTTTTTGACAGTCTCGGTCCCGCCGTCAACTCCGGCGCCGGGCTGTTCCTCTACGGCGACCCCGGCAACGGCAAGACCACCCTCGCCCGCCGCATCACTTCCTGCTTCGGCCAACACATCTACGTTCCCCGCGCCGTCATCGAAGACGGCCAGTTGATCAAGCTTTTCGACTCGGCCTACCACGAGCCGGTCGAATCCGGCGCGAATAGCCTCATCAAGTCCGGCAACTACGACCGCCGCTGGGTCAAGGTCCGCCGCCCGACCGTCATCGTGGGTGGCGAGCTGACCCTCGACAACCTCGAGATACGCCACGATCCCCACAGCAACGTCGGCGAAGCCCCCATTCAGATGAAGAGCAACTGCGGTTGCCTGCTCATCGACGACTTCGGCCGGCAGCGGGTCGAACCGCTCGATCTTCTCAACCGCTGGATCGTCCCGCTCGAAAACCGCATCGACTATTTGACCCTCGCCACCGGCAAGAAGATTCAGATCCCCTTCGAGCAGCTCATCATCTTCTCCACCAATCTCGAACCCCGGGATCTGGTCGACGAAGCTTTCCTCCGCCGCATTCCCTACAAAATCGAAATCACCGATCCCGACCGCGACGAGTTTTTCTACCTCTTCGAGTTGTATGCCGACTCCTTTCGCTGCGAATACCGCCCCGACGTGGTCGACTACTTGCTTGAAACCCATTACCGCCCCACCAATCGTGCCCTCCGACGCTGCCATCCTCGCGACCTCTTGGGCCAGATTCGCAACCTCTGCCTGTACAACGGCTATCCGCTGGAAATGCTTCCCGAGTACTTCGACCGCGTCGTCGGCAGCTACTTCACGATGGTCAACGGCCTAGGCGCCCTTCCGCCCCGCTCTGCCCCCCCAGAGCCCCGCGCGCATGCCCGCCACCGCGCTGCCCCCCCCGCCGAGCAACAGACGGGCCAGCCCTCGCCCGCCGACGAGGCTCCCATCCCGCGCGATTCCCGCACTGTCACCGTCGATGGCGAGCCTCAGCCGCGCTCGGCCGCCGGCCACCCACAGCCCGCCCCGCGCTGCTTGACGGAGCCGCTCCCCGTCCAGGGCGCGGCTGCCCCTCCCGTGGCAGTCCCTCAAGCCGCTGCCCCTCCCGTCGCCGCCCCCCCCAACATCGCTCCGCTGGATGACTCAGCGACGCCGGAGAATCCAGTCTTCGAGCGCCACCTCACCGAGCCAATGCTCCCCCATTGATCGGTTCCGCTCCGCGCCCGCCCCGCGATCTCCCCGCTCAAATGGCGTAGGCCGCCCTCAACCGCCTCTCGTTGCCATTCCCTCCCCCTCCGATTAGCCTGGGCATGCGCCAGCGTTCTGAACCGCGCGCTACTTTTACCCACACCCAGGACCTGCTTTCATGATCGACCTCCGCCGCCGCTGTTTCGCTGGGTCGCCCCTTGTTTTCGCCCTGCGGCCGATCGTTATGCTGATCTTGGCTGGCCTTGCTGCCGCGGACGCTCCGGCCCGCGCCCAGGCCGTCCTCTCCGGCCGTCTGACCTTTCCCCGAACGGCCGCCGACCCGGCCGACCGCGTCCCCCTGTCGGCCGTCCATTGCTTCGCCTCTCGCGAAAACCCGCTCGCCGAACCCGCACAATTTCGCACCTGGGAAACCGCTCCCGCTGGCTGGTACAGGCTTGCGGGCGCACCAGGTCGGTATTCGCTCCTGTTCGCCACGCCCGGGCATTACATCCGCCCCCTCCTCCTCAACAATGTCTTTGCGGACGCCGTCGACCCAGAAATCGTCCGCGACCTGTCCCCCCGCTTCGACTTCGCCTGTTTCGACGACCGCGCCTACGACCCCCACCGCGCCGCGGAGGTCTTCCAAACTTTCCGCGCGCAAGGGACCAGCGTCACTAGCGTCGGCTTCAAACTCGCCCACGACGGCGTCGACGGCCCTGGACCGCAAAGCCAGACCATTCTCGTCTCCATCCATCGCCGCGCTCCCGGCACGCCCGACCGCTGGCCCCAGGTCGGCCTCACCGCGGTCGCCGTCGAAGTCGACTGCGGCGGTCCGAAATCGTATGCCTACTCCGTCGGCTGGAACTCCGGCGAAGTCCCCCTCCAACCGGGCGAAACCTACGCCGTCCGCCTGCGCCCCGAAGACCCAGCCGCCAGCTTTCAAGTCCATTGGGGCAACGATAGCGACCAGGCTACCGATTGCTACCGGATCCCCGTCAAGGGTTCCGTCGGGTGGCAAGGCCGCGATTTATGGCTCGCCGTCGCCACCGATGGAGACGGCCTGCTCATCCCCTACAACAAGCGCGTCCACAAACCCTTCGGGGAGCTCACCCGCTGCCTTCCCAAATGGTCGCAAAGTTACGTCGCCCAAGGGACGAGCCTGGCCGCCGTCCAGGTTTATGCCGCCGTCTCCGGCGCGCAGCCGCCGATTTACCGCCAGCGCCTGCTGGTTCGCGTCCGTGAGCAAGGCCCCGCCGGTAAGCAGGTCGGCCGCGACCGCGTCGCCATCGGCAACGGCAATTACACCGGCGACGCCTCCTGGGGCCTGTTCGGAACGGTCTTTTCCCCCGGCGAAATTCCCTTAACTCCGGGCCAGACCTACGCCATCGAATGGGAATCCCTGGAGAATTTCGAAACCCTGCACGGGTTCGTCAACATCAAGGGCGAAGTCAGCAACGACCGCCCCGGCTTCAATCCCTACCGCAAACACCCCCGCGACCCCTACCTCCAAGGCACGGCCTGGCTCGACGGCCAGGACCAGGGTTTCGATCTCGATGCCCAAGTCATCGAATACGCCCACGCGCCGGCCGCTGCCCCCCTTGGGCTCGAATCGCCCAACCTCCTTTCCAACGGCAGCCTGCAAACCGGCGACTCCAATCCGGAGCGCTCGGCCGCCGAAGTTCCCACCTCCTGGAAAACGTTCCAGCTTGCGCCGGCCACTCGATTCGAGTCCGTCGCCGCCGCGCCGACCCCCGAATCCGCCCCCCACCCAGCCGCCGCTGAAGCTCCGCCACGCTGGTTTCGAGTTCTCGGCAGCCAATCCCCACAGCAACCCATCGATGGCGGCCTCGTTCAGCGCGTGGAGGGCCTCAGCCGCGGCGAAACGTACACCCTATCGGGCCTGCTTCGCGCCTCCTGGCCGGTCGACGATGCCCGCCAGTGCATGATTGGCCTCGACCCCACCGGCCAGACCGACGACCCCAGCGCCGCTACGATCCGCTGGACCCGCGGACCCGATCGCCACGGTATCTTCGATCCGATTTCACTCGGCCCCGTCCGCCCCCGCAAAGATGCCCTCAGCGTCTGGCTCCGTGCCCGCGGCGTTGGCGTCAAGGAAGCCCCCTTCCGCGCCGACTTCGCGAACTTTGGCCTCTTCCAGATCCGCACCCTCCCGCCGTTGCCCGCCCCCCGTTCGGCCACGTCTGGCCCGGCCCCCTCATCCGCTGCCGCTCCGTAGTGCTACGCGCTTGCCGGCCCTTTTGCCCGCGTGGCTTCCACCCACCGCTGGAGCATTTGGAACTGCACACCAAAATCCTGCTCCTCGACCCCCAGCGGGCTTTTGAAGAACGCCGAGAGGTGCGTCAGCGCCCCCACCTCTCCGTTCCGCCACGACCGCTCCGTCAGCCGCACCAGGTCCAGCACCAACGGCGCCGCCAACAGAGAATCGCATCCTTGCCAGATGAACTGGAACGTCATCGGCGTCCCCAGAAAACCGCGGAAATGCACGTGATCCCAGGCGGTCTTCCAATCCCCCATGCTCTGGATGTACTCGATTGACACGAGCGTCTGCGGGCTATACCCCAGAATCTGCCCCAGCAGCCGGTCCTTGCTCGTCACCTTGCTCTTCTTGTTCGCCGGGTCGTCCAGCACCTTTCCGTCCATGTTCCCGAAAATATTGTGCCCCACCCAGCTCATCACCTCCAGGTTTCGCTTGGCGAACATCGGGGCCAGAACGCTTTTCAGCAGCGTCTCCCCGGTTTTGCCGTCGTACCCCATGTGCCGCGCGCCCCGCTCCACCGCCAGCTCCTGAATCGCCGCCGGCGTCGCCCCCAGGGAAGGGGTAAAATTCACGAACGAAAATCCCAGGTCCAACGCCGCGATCGCGTACAGCGAGCTGGCCGCGAGCGGGCATCGTTCCTTCTGATCGATCAGCCGGTCCAACTCCTCCCAACGCTTCGGCAGCTTGCTCTCGTCCACCGTCGGCTCGGTGGAACAGACGTTGACCGCCACCACGTGCGCCAGTTGATGCCGCTCTTGAAACTCCCGCAGGTCCCCCTGCACCCGCGAGATCGCCTCCCGCGGAGTCTCCTGTAGCTTGCGCAGTTGTTCCTCGGCAAATTGACCGATCGTCGGCCCGACGTTGTGAATCGTGCCCAGCCGCAGGTTCCGTTCGATCGCGTCCAGCTCGCCGCGGCACTTCTCCAGAAGCGCCCCCTCGATCGCCCGGCTTTCCGAGTGCATCCGCAGGGCTTCGTCATACAGCCGCCCGGCCCGGATGTCGTGCCCCCCCACGACAAAGTCCTCCCAGTCCACCAGCCCCAGCCCCTCGAACGGCGCCGTCGTGGTGATCAACCCGGCGTTTCCGCTCCACCCGTTCTTTAGCGCGATCAGACCCGTCGTGGCCGTCGTCGCCACTCCCCCCTTGGCGCCGAACAGCCAAATCCCAATCCGCGAATTCGCCATGCTTTCTCACCTTCCACGTCGGACCGGCATTTCCGGCCGCGACCGCCACCGGCCCACCGCAATGCTTGCCATGACTCGCCCCTCCTCCGCCCCCACCCCGTGCTCTTCCAGGCGATCCAAGACCCTTCTTGCGTCGCCTATGGATCTCCCCCAGCCTTCGCCGCGCCGCCCGCCCCGACCGGCCGCCAGGATCGGCCGCCCGACGGCGCGTGCGCTTTCCGCACCGCCTTGGAACCGAACCCGAAAGAACTTAAGATTGTCCGATTCGCCGACCCGCCCGTCAAGTTGCGCGTCCCGGCGGCCCCCCAACCCGGTATTCTCCCATGATCGCGATTTCCAAACTCATCCAGGCCCTCGAACCCTCCGCCACGCTGGCCATGGCCGCCAAGGCCAAGGAGCTGACCGCCGCCGGCCATACCGTCTTCGATTTCTCCGTCGGCGAGCCGGACTTCGACACCCCGGAACATATCTGCCAGGCTGCCGTCCAGGCCATGCAAGACGGCCACACCCACTACACCGTCGCTAGCGGCATTCCCGAGCTCAAGGCCGCCGTCGCCAAATCGTACCAGGCACGCCACGGCCTCCCCGTTTCCCCCCAGCAGGTCGTAATCTCCAACGGCGCGAAGCACTCGCTGCACAACGTTTTCACGGTTCTCTGCAACCCCGGCGACGAAGTCGTCATCCCCGCCCCCTACTGGGTCAGCTATGCCGAATTGGTCAAGCTCACCGGCGCCAAGCCCGTAATTGTCGAAACTTCCGAGCGGAGCGCCTTCCGCCTCTCCCCGGACCAGCTTCGCCAGGCGATCACTCCCCGCACCACCACCCTCCTGCTCTGCTCCCCCAGCAATCCCACCGGTTCGATGTACTCCCGGGAGGATCTGCAAGCCCTGGCCGATGTCGTTCTCGAGCGCAACCTGACCGTCGTCAGCGACGAAATCTACGAGCGCCTGGTCTATGGCAATCACCACTTTGCCAGTTTTCCCACCGTCCGGCCCGGCCTGTTGGATCGCACCATTGTCGTCAACGGCGTGAGCAAGGCGTACGCCATGACCGGCTGGCGCATCGGCTGGACGATCTCGCCCCCCAATCTGGCCAAGGCCATGGCCGACCTCCAGAGCCAAGAGACCAGTAACCCCTGCAGTATCAGCCAATACGCCGCGCTGGCCGCCCTCACGGGTCCCCAGCAGTGCGTCGACGACATGCGAGAAGAGTTCGCCCGCCGCCGCGAGTTTGTCCTCCAGCGCGTCGCCTCCCTGCCAAAGGTCACTTGCCCCAACATGGCTGGCGCTTTCTACGCCTTCCTCAATATCCAGGCCCACCTGGGCAAAACCTACCACGGCGTCCGCTGCGACAACTCCGCCCAGTGGTGCC
>JALHPA010000081.1 GCA_022842745.1 Pirellulales bacterium | reverse complement strand
AAAGAAAACATGAGCGCCATCGGCCGCCCCATCAAAGTCGCCGACGGCGGCACACCCGTCGACGAACTCTTCTAGTCCGATCCAACTCGATCCACCACGGACCACTTCAATGCTTGTCGGCGCGATCATTCTTCGCGGCCGGATGAAGTGCCTTCAAAAGACCAACTGCCGCGTCCACCAGCTTCTCGCCCGTGCCAGGTTGGACGGGCGAGGTAGATATTTCATAGCTCCCTTCCGCGTACGCCCGACGCGTAGCGACGTAGAAGTCCATATCGTTGGCCAGGCTGATGACGAGCGTTCGCTTGAATGGCGATCGCGTTTTAATCGCCATCCCCAACTCCACGAAGATCTCATGCGGCAAGGTCACAAGCGCGGTCCCCTCGTCCAATCGCGCGGCTTGAATCTCCATCGGATAAAGATCTCCGTGCTCTTTCCGCATCCGCTCCGCGTTCAGAATCCGGTACGAGTCTACCTGCAACAAAAAGTCCGGCCGCGGCGACAATTCTCCGCTCAATATGCCGCGCGCCCGCGCCACTTGTTCGTCGAAGACCGGCAGCACCCCCGCATGCACTGTGACTGCCCCTGCCGCAAGGGACGGCGCCCGGCACGGTTCCAGTTTTGGAATCGTGTCTAAAACGGTCTTCGCCAAAGTCCGGCCAATCTCCACGGATCGCTCCTTAGCCGGTAATTCCCGCTTGGACGAGACATCCACGTGATTTACATCCCCGGCCGTCCCCTCCCCAAATATCGAAACAAACTTCTCCCCCAGCGCCTCCGAAAGCGAACGTTGCATTTCGCCGGGAAAGCATGCCCCAAACTCTTCTCCCCCGTACACCGCGGTATGCATCGCAAACGTAGTCAGCGAAACCAGCGGTCGTTTATTCGCCGTGCTGCGAAACAGCACGATGGGTAGCTCCCGATCCGTCGGCCCCGCCGGTCGCAATATATCCGGATTGTGAACTCCCGGATTGAACCGTACCGTTCCATCCCGCATATGAAACCGCCGATTGAACGCTAGGCCCTCCTGCTCGGCGCTCCCCGCTTCTGCCTGCACCGAAACCGCCCCCCTGCTCGCTATCTCGATCGCCCGCGCGCAACGCTCGACCAGTTGACCGACGTAATCGATCGACTCGTGCGGATCGCGGCCGAGCCGCCGCACTGCCCCTTCGTGCCACACATCCCGCAATACTCCCCAATACTCCGGCCCGCCGTGGGTATGAGTGGCCGAGACGACAATCCGCTCCACGGGAATGCCGGTCAAACGGGAAGTCCGTCGGCGAATCCGATCCGACACCTCCCGGAACATGCCCGTCAAATCGCAAACCACGATCGCAAATTGCTCATCGCCTTGCCGCAGCACCAACGCCTTCGCGAATAGAGGATCGTGGACCCCAACCGAGATCAACTCGTCGTATCCTCCGGATCGCCTCCAGCCAACGGGAGGAGATATATCCACGGCCGCTGCCCCGGCCAACAGCGGCGCCCCAGTCTGCCGCTCGGCGGCCTTCGCCGGGAAAGCGAGGCCTACCGTCGAGGCCATCCCCATCCCCCATGCGATTACAAGATTTCCGATTGAGATTCGCATCTTTTTCGTGCTCTATCGCTGAATGCCGTACTCGTCGATCTTCCGATACAGCGTGGCCCGGCTCAGCCCCAGCAGCTTTGCCGCCTCCGGGACCCCGCCGCTCGTTCGCTTCAGCGCCTCGCCAATTAGCCGCCGTTCCCAAGCGTCGATCCGCAGCGACTCAAACGTCTCTCCCGCCGCGTCCCGTAATCCCAGGTCGCTGACGTCGATCTGGTTCCCCACCGCCAAAACCACCGCGCTGTCGATCACGTTCCGCAACTGCCGCACGTTCCCCGGCCAGGAGTAGCCCAAAAGCCGGGCCCGCGCCTCGTCGGACATTCCCAGCCGCGGCCGGCCGTGCTGCCGGCGAAAGTGATCGAAGAAGTGGTCGAGCAACCGCTCGATATCCTCCCCCCGCTCGCGGAGCGGTGGCACGCAAACCTCAAACACGCTCAATCGGTAGTACAAATCCTCGCGAAACTTCCTCTCCCGCACAAACTCCTGCAAATCGCGATTGGTCGCCGCGATCACCCGCACGTCCACCTTCACCTGCTGGACCCCCCCTACCGGCAAAAACGAATGACCCTCCAGAATTCGCAGCAACTTCGCCTGGCCGGACAGCGTCAATTCCCCCACCTCATCCAAAAACAGCGTCCCCGAATCCGCCTGCTGAAAAAATCCCGGATGGTCGCGATCGGCCCCCGTAAAGGCCCCCGCTTTATGGCCAAATAACTGGCTCTCCATCAACTCCGCCGGTATCGCCGCGCAGTTGACCGACAGCATCGGCCGGTCGGCGCGCGGACTCGCCCGGTGAACCGCCCGCGCGACGAGCTCCTTCCCCGCGCCGCTTTCTCCGCGAATCAGCACCGAACCATTGGCTTGCGCCAGCCGGCCGATTCGCACCTTCAATTCCTCCATCCCGCGCGACCCGCCAATCAATTCGTCCTGGCTCCCCAGCTTATCCCGCAACCGCCGGTTGTCCGATTCCAGCGAAGTCTTCTCGCGCGCCCGCACCAGCGACACCGCGGTAATGTTTGCCAGCGAGATGGAAAAATCGAAATCCTGCTGGCCGAAGCGCCCCTTCTCCAGATAAGCGTGAATCGCCCCCACCACCGTTCGGTTCCGCACCAGCGGAACGCACAGCGCGTCCGCGTAGTCCCCGCTGCTGCTCGAGTTCTTCCCCGCCTGCTGTTTGTTGATCCACACCGCGTGCCCCTGCCGCGAAACCAGCTCCGTCAACGATTCGGACAACTGCACGTCCGCATCCTCCCCCTCCGGCAACAGCAGCTTCGGTTTCAGTCGTCCTTCGTCGTCCACCCACAAAAAAGCCACCACCGACGCCCGCGTCTGGTCCCGCAACAGATCCAAGACGATCCGAATTACCTCTTCCGGATCGTCGCAGCCCAAAAGCTTGATGCTCAACTGGTACAACAGCAAAAGCTGCTGCGCCTGGTCCGCGTCGCGAATCGCATGGAGCGCGAATTGGCCAGTGTCCGAGGACGTTATCGGCCGGTCGCTCACCAACGTCTGCTTGACCCCCGGCTGCGCCGGCGAATACACCGTCAACGGCTCGTCCGAAACCTCGAACATGAACTCCGCCGACGCGATTTGCACCACCGCCCCAGGAGTCAGTACAGCCTCGTCGATCCGCTGCTTGTCGACGAACGTCCCGTTGCGGCTCTCGGCGTCCCGGATCTGCCAGCGGCCCGAGCGTTTTTGCACGATCGTATGCACCCGCGAGCAGAGCGGGTCCGCCACCACCACCGTGCAGTCCTCGCCCCGGCCAATCCGATTTTCGCCGCCGGCATCCAACAGATACCGCGTCCCCAATCGCCCCCCCTGCCGAACGGTAAGGTAGGCGTACTTACGGTCCTCGCTCATGGGGCCACAATTTAGAGAATTATCCGTCCATCGGAACACAAAAAGGCCGCTCGATCGATCGCCGGCGGCCAATGATTTCTCCCTCGGACCCGGCCAACCGCCCATTTAGCCGCCGTCTCAAGTTAGACCTCCCAATTGTACGAGTTTTTTTCCGCACGGACTATGACGACGATTCGATTTGCGTATGCTGGGGGCATTCCGCGCAGGCACGCGTCCGGCGGCCCACGCCGGTCTCCCCCACAGGACCGCGCGGCTTCCCAGCCTGCCTGTTCACAACTGCCATTTCACAGCCTGCCTCGCGCAGCGCGGGAAATTGGACCCTTGGTTCGGGATTTTGCATGTCGTCCGAGAAGCATGGCAAGACGCTGGTCATGACGGCCACGTACAACGAAATCGAGAACCTCCCCTCGCTGACGGACGAAATCCTCGCCGCCGTCCCCTCCGCCGATTTCCTGGTGATCGACGACAACTCGCCAGACGGCACCGGCGTCTGGTGCGATTCCCGCGCGGCCCAAGATCCCCGCGTGCGCTGCCTTCACCGCAGCGGAAAACTGGGCCTGGGGACTGCGATTGTCGCAGGCATGAAGTACGCGATCGAGAACGGTTATCGACTCGTGGTCAACATGGACGCCGATTTCAGCCATCATCCCCGCTATCTCCCCTCCTTATTGGCAGGCATGGACCCCGCCGAGGGTCCCCCTGTCGACCTCATGATCGGATCGCGGTACGTCGCCGGCGGCGGTACCCAGGGCTGGCCGCTCAAACGGCGACTCATGAGCAAGGCGGTAAATATGTACGCCCGCTGGGCGCTCTGGCTCTCGCCGCACGATTGCAGCGGCGGCTTTCGCTGCTACCGCGTCTCGGCGCTTGAGCGGATCGACCTGAATTCCATCCGTTCGCGCGGTTACTCCTTCCAGGAAGAGGTGCTCTGGCTTCTGCGTCGCTCGGGGGCGAAAATCGCGGAAACCCCCATCGTTTTCGCCGACCGTGAAAAGGGGGTCTCCAAAATCAACGGCAAGGAGGCCGTCAATTTCGTCCGCATCATTGCCGCGATGGGGGTCCGCAATTTGTTCGGGCGATAGTCCTTCCTGGCCGCTCGGTGTCGTCGGCCTCCACCTCTCGTTCTGCTCCAGCATCCCTTCGCTTCGCATGTCTTTAATTCAACTCTCCGCTGGCGAATTGCTCGATCGCCTCAACTCCGGCCAAACCACCGCCGTCGATGTGGCCACCGCCTTTCTGACGCGAATCGAGGCCAAGGATTTCCAGATACAGGCCTTCCTTCGCGTCGATCGCGAGGGCGCTCTGGCCGCCGCCGAATCGGTCGACCGCCGCCGGCGGCAGAATCAGCCCGTTGGGCCGCTCGCCGGGTTGCCCGTGGCGGTCAAGGACCTGCTCTGCGCGCGCGGCGAATTGACCACCTGCGGCTCGAAAATACTGGCAAACTTTCGCCCCCCCTACGATTCGACCGTGGTGGAAAAACTGCGCGCCGCCGACGCCATCCTCATCGGCCGCACGAACATGGACGAATTCGCCATGGGGGGCAGCAACGAGAATTCCGCCTATTTCCCCACCCGCAATCCCTGGAACCTGGATTGTATCCCCGGCGGATCGAGCGGCGGCGCCGCCGCCTGCGTCGCCGCCGGCATGGCCCCCTTGAGCATCGGCAGCGACACCGGCGGCTCGATCCGGCAGCCGGCCGCGCTTTGCGGCGTCACCGGGCTCAAACCAACCTACGGCCGGGTCAGCCGCTACGGTCTGGTAGCCTTCGCCAGCAGCCTCGATCAGGTCGGTCCCCTCGCCCGCACCGCCCAGGACGTGGCCCTGCTACTCGACGTGATCGCCGGGCACGACCCCCGCGACGCCACCTCCATCCCGGCCCCATCTCCGCCGTATCTCCGCTCGATCGAACAACCCTTATCCGGATTGCGCATCGGCTTGGTCCGGGAGCACTTTGGTCCGGGACTGGATTCCGAAGTCGAATCCGCCGTCCGAGAAGCCTGCCGCGTGTACGAGTCGTTGGGGGCCAAGATCTCTGAGATCAGCCTGCCGCATGGAAAGTACGCGGTCGCCACGTACTACATCATCGCCCCCTGCGAGGCCAGCAGCAATCTGGCCCGTTACGACGGCGTCCATTACGGCCACCGCAGCGACGAATCGGCAATCCACGAGGCCCTCGAGCGTGACCGCCGCCAGCTTGTCGCCGCCGGCCAGAGCGAAAAAGCCGAACAGCTTGATAACGTCCTCGTGCGCATGTACCGCCGCAGCCGCGCCGAGGGATTCGGCCCGGAAGTCAAACGCCGCATCATGCTTGGCGCTTACGCCTTGTCCGCCGGATATTACGACGCCTTCTATCTCAAGGCGTTGAAGGTCCGTCGGCTGATCCGGCAGGACTTCGATCGCGCGTTCGAACAGGTCGATTTGATCGCCGGACCAGTCACCGCCACGCCGGCATTCAAGCTGGGAGAGAAATCCGGCGATCCGCTCGCGATGTACCTGGTCGACCTCTACACCGTCAGCGCCAACCTCGCGGGATTGCCCGGCATTTCCCTCCCCTGCGGCTTTAGTGCCGAGGGACTCCCCATCGGCCTGCAGCTCCAAGCCCCTCCCCTCCAGGAAGAACGCCTGCTCCGCGCCGCCCACATGTTCCAGTCCGTTACCGACTGGCACGGCCGACGGCCGCGGGAGTAGGCCGATATAAGACTATCTCGTCTAGCCAGCCCCGATCTGGGCCATCGCCTCGTCCGGAATATTGAAGTTCGACGAGACCATCTGGACGTCGTCGTGATTGTCCAAGGCTTCCATCAGCCGCAGCACCTTGCGGGCAGTCTCCGGATCGTCCACGTCCACATACGATGATGGAATCCGCGAGATCTGGCTCGATTCGACCGCAATTCCCGCCGCCGACAGCGCTTCCCCCACCGCGCCGAACGCGTCGGGCGAACAGATCACCTCGAACTTGTCATCCTCCCGTTTGACGTCCTCCGCCCCGGCGTCCAACGCAATCTCCAGCAGCCGCTCTTCATCGACCTTGTCGGCGGGAGTCAGAAACGACCCTTTCCTCTCGAACAAATACGCCACGCAGCCGGTGCTACCCAGCTTTCCGTCGTTCAGTTCGAACACTTTGCGAATTTCAGGCGCGGTCCGGTTGCGATTATCCGTCAGAATCTCGCACAACACCGCCACCCCGCCGGCGCCATACCCCTCGTACAGCACCTCTTCCAGGTTCCCCCCCGCTAGCTCTCCCGTCCCCGTCTTGATCGCCCGTTGGATGTTGTCCTTGGGCATGCTGATCGCCTTGGCGGCGTCGATCGCGTACCGCAGCCGCAGATTCGCCGACGGATCCCCGCCCCCCATCTTCGCGGCCACGATGATCCCCTTGGCCAGCTTGCTCCACAGCTTGCCCCGCTTGATGTCGATCACTGCTTTCTTGCGGGCGATGTTCGCCCAGTGGGAATGCCCTGCCATATCGTCGTGCAGTTCCTGATGTCTTTGGTTGATTGTCGTCGGCCCCGGCGTCCAACGTCCCACGCCCCCACCGCGGCCCGGCGATCACGAATTCTTGCCGTTGATCTTCTCTCGAATTGCGGGAATCTTCTCTTGTTCCCCCGCTTTCTCCAAGGACTCGACGGCGCGTCGCCAAGTCGCTTGTGCCTGTTCCACCCGCTCCAGCTTGAAGTAAATGTCCCCCAAGTGGTCCAGCGCCACGCCATCCGGTTCTTTGTCCCCTTTCGCGGCGATCGCTTTTTCCTGCTCCACCACCGCTTCGTCGTACCGTCCCAAGCGGTACAACACCCACCCCAAACTGTCCCGGTACGCGGCGTTCTCCGGCTCCGCCGCCACCGCCTTGCGGATCATCCGCTCGGCTCGTGCCAGCCGCTTCCCTTGGTCCGCCCACAAATAGCCTAGGTCGTTATGAGCCCCCACATCGTCGGGAAACTCATCCAAAACCTGTTCGACCCATTCTTCCGCCTCGCCCAGCCGATTCCGCATCACCTCGATGTTCGACAACGCCAACCGCGTATCGTGCATCACCTCGCGGTTTTCGGACGATTCGTGATCCGAGTCAAACCGCTCCAGCAACTCTTCGTAGTGCTTCGCGGCCTCGTCCCACTTTTTCGCATGATAGTAGATCCATCCCACGCGAGCGGCGATTCTTGCATCGCTCGGTTTCTTCTCGGCCCCAGCCCGCGCCGCGGCCAACGCCGGCTCGAACTTGCCATCCAGCGCCAAGGCGCCCGCCAAATAGAAGTAAAACGCCGGGTTGCTCTCCGGCAGGACCTTTTCCGCCACTCCGCGCTGGAATACGTCGGCGGCCTGAGCATACTTCTCCGCAAAGAACAACTGCATTCCGTGCATCAATAGCAGTTCCGCCTTGTCGGCCGGCTTGGCGGCGATCGCGGCGTCGGTCAGTTGGGCCACGCCCTCGAATCGCTTCGCCTCCGCGGCCAACATCGCTCCGGCTCGCAGCGTTCCATAATCCTCCGCGCTCCCTTTTTTAGCCGCCTCCGCCGCCAGGCCAATCAACTGGTCGGTCAGTTTCGGATCCTCGGCCGCGATCGACTTCAGTTCCTTGCTGAGCAACTCCATCAAGGCAGACTTTTCCGCCAAACCGCCCAGCGTTTTGATGAGCGCCGCCCCCTCCCCCAATCCACGCTGACACTCGATCAACCGGCGATACGCCTGCGGACTGGCCTGTTTCGCCGCCACGGCTTCATACAACGGCACGGCATCGGCGAAACGCTTGGCTCGCCGGTATTCCTCGGCCAGTGCAAAAGTCAGCGGGATATTCCCCGCTTGCGCGGTATGTAGCGACTGCAATTTCGAGATCAAATCTCCC
>JALHPA010000080.1 GCA_022842745.1 Pirellulales bacterium | reverse complement strand
GGCGTGCAACGCGGCCAGCCTGCCCTGCTGCGAATTACGGGGAAACATCATTCGGAGAGCGACAAGGTAACCTTCGGCGATGCCCGCCTGACGGGCAAGTTGACAGCGACCGATGCATCGACGGGCGCCTTGCATCTTGAAGTTACGAGTTCGGCCGATTTGCCGCGCGGGGCCTACGACGTGTGGCTGGAAAATTCCAGCGGCGCAAGCGGCAAGCTGCAATTGTACGTTGACGATCTCCCACAGACGCTGGAAGCGGAGCCGAACGACACGCATCCGGCCGCCCAATCGATTTCGCTGCCAACCGCTGTCTGGGGCCGTTTGCAAGCCGCAGGCGATCGCGATCGATTTTCATTTGAAGGACGCCAAGGGCAGGTTCTCGTTTTTGACTTGAACGGGCGCTCTTTGGGGGGCAAAGGAGATTGCCTAGTGTCCGTTTTTGATCCCGAGGGAAAATTGCTGGAGCCGCTGGACGAAGTGGAGGGACACGGCGAGCCGCTGTTGGCCGTCAAGTTGCCAATCAACGGTCGGTACTCCGTCCAAGTGAATGATTTTATCTTGGCGGGAGGACCGGATACCGAGTATCGCCTGTCGATTGGCGAGTTTCCGTTTGTCGTTGCCTGCTACCCGCCCGTCGTTCCGGCGAACAAGTCCACGACGGTTGCGTTGGTGGGCTTCAATATTCCCGATGGAACTGAGGTCCAGGTCGCCGCCGCGGGGTCACAAGAGGCCGAGGCGCCGATCGACGGCAATCGCTTTCGGACCCGCCGGCCAGTTACGGTCCAAGTCAGCGCCGCAACTGAGGAGATCGAACGAGAACCGAACGATAGCCCAACCCAGGCGGTCCGAGTCACAGCTCCCGGCGGCGTATCGGGCAGAATCGACGCTCGATCGGCCGATGCGCCCGCCGACGTCGATCACTATCAGTTTACGGCGAAAAAAGGCCAGACGCTGATTTTGGAAACAACCGCCCGCCGCCGCGGGGCCCCGGTCGATACCCGCCTGGACGTTCTGGATTCCGCCGGCCGTCCGATCGAGCGCGTCTTGCTGCAGGCGGTCCGCGATTCGTTCATTAACTTTCGCACGATTAATTCTTCCCAGACCGGAGTGCGCCTCAAGAATTGGGAAGAGATGGAGCTAAACGACCTCGTTTACTTTAACGGGGAAGTGTGCAAACTGTTTCGCGCTCCGCAGGGTCCGGACAGCGATTCGGTGCTTTACGAATCGACACCAGGGGTTCGCCGCACCTACTTTGATACTTCAGCCGCCGTACATGCCAATTACGACCCGGCGTACATCGTGACCCCATTTCCGCCCGGTTCGAAGCTGGCCTTCAACGGATTGCCCGTCTTTCCCTTGTACTTTTCCAACGACGACGCCAGCGATCGGGATATCGCCACGGATTCGCGGGTCACTTTTACCGCCCCGGACGATGGGACATACCTGGTGCGCGTCACCGACACCGCCGGACGCGGAGGGGATCGATACATCTACCGGCTCACGCTCCGCGCGCCGCAGCCGGATTTCAAAGTCGCATTGGCGGGGGCCAACCCTACGGTCCCGGCCGGTTCGGGGCAGTCGTTCACGCTCACTCGCGAACGGATCGACGGTTTTGATGGAGACATTCGGATTGACGTTGAAGGTCAACTTCCCCCGGGGTTTTCCGTGACCACGCCGCTGGTTATCGAGGCTGGGCACCGGTCCGCGACGGGGACAATCGTGGCCGCGGCCGACGCCCCCCCCCTGGTGGATCCCAACGCCTCGCCGATCACGCTCAAGGCGACTGCCCTGATCGACGGCCGCGAAGTCAGCCACCCGGTTGGAAGCCTGGGCAAGATCGCTCTCGGTCCAGCGCCGCAGGTTTCGGTCCAGTTGATACCTGAACCCGGGCCAGGCGAGTCCGCCTCGAGTCTACCGACCGACGAGAAGGATCCTCGGCCGCTGATAAGCATCGCCCCCGGATCGACGGTCTCGGCGCGTCTTAAGATTGTGCGAAACGGCCACACTGGTCCCGTTTCGCTCGACGTCCTGAACTTGCCGCATGGAGTCATTGTGGACAACATTGGGTTGAACGCGGTGCTCATCACGCCCAGCGAGACCGAGCGGCAGATATTCCTCACCGCCGCCGGTTGGGTCGGAGAGCAGACCCGGTTGATCCACGCCGTGGCGCGGGTCGACAAAAACGCCACCAGCGGTCCCGTCGTCCTGCAGGTCCGCAAGCCGGCCGCCGAAGTTTCGCAGGCCAAATGATGACCGACACGCCGGTGACCGTCCGCTCCGCCCCCGCGCGGAAAGCAAGAAAGCAAGCGCGCCCGCGGTTTTGAAGCTCCGCTCCCAGCCCGGGGGCGAGCAGCTTATACTGCTATCTGGCCCTTGTTTTGGCTCGACTGCCGACTTCGCTATGAATTTGCTTTCCACGCTGCGCATCGCTTTAAGGGCGCTTGCCAAGAATAAGCTGCGGGCCGGCTTGACCGTTCTGGGCATTGTAATCGGAGTGGGCGCTGTGATTACCATGGTTTCGCTCGGCCAGGGGGCCAGCGCCATGGTTCAAGAGCAGTTCAAAAGCCTGGGCACCAACGTCATGCTGGTCTTCCCTGGCAGCGAAGAAGGGGGAGGCGTTCGGCGCGGAAACGTCGTCACTCTTAAGGCTTCCGACGCCAAAGCGATCGAAGATGAGTGTCCGTCGGTCCTGGCAACCTCACCGCAGGTTTTCACTCAGGGGCAGGTCATCTACGGCAACAACAACTGGTATCCCAATGAGATGTCGGGCGTCGGGACCGGGTTCCTGATGGTTCGCAACTGGCCATTGCGGATTGGAGGCTTTTTTACGGAGAGCGACGTCCGGGCCGCGGCCAAGGTTTGCGTCATTGGCCAAACGCTGGTTGAAAAGCTGTTTCAAACCACCAACCCGCTCGACAAGACGATTCGCATCAAAAATATCCCCTTTCAAATCGTGGGGGTGCTTCAGACGAAAGGGGCCAATATCGTCGGGCAGGATCAGGACAATATCGTCTTGATGCCGTACACCACGGTCATGAAACGGCTCAGCGGCAATACGACCGACAACGTCAATCTGATCATCCTTTCGGCGAAGTCCGCGGAAAAGACGGCCGACGCCGAATTTGAGATCAAGTCACTGTTGCACGAGCGGCATCACATTCGCCCAGGCGAAGTGGACGATTTCACCGTCCGGAACACCTCGGAAATCGCCAACGCTCTCGGCATTGTTACCGGCATTCTTACCATGCTATTGGCTTCGATCGCCGGAGTCTCACTGCTGGTCGGCGGCGTCGGCATCATGAACATCATGCTGGTTAGCGTGACGGAGCGCACGCGCGAGATTGGCATCCGCCTCGCCGTCGGCGCCCGCTCCCGCGACATTCTTCGCCAATTCCTGATCGAAGCCATCGTCTTGTCGACGTTCGGCGGGTTGGTCGGCGTATGCCTGGGAATCGGCGCCTCGGTGGGGATCACCTCGGTGATCAACGCCGTAACCTCCGGCACCAAATGGCCGATTGTTGTCTCGATCGAAGCGATTCTTGTTGCGCTATTGTTCTCCAGCGCGGTGGGCATGTTCTTCGGCTTTTACCCCGCCCGCCGTGCGAGCCGCTTGGACCCAATCGAGTCCCTGCGCTACGAATGACGCGCTTGGTCGTCGCCAATTCCGTCAACAAAAGGCTGCGGATCGGTGGCGTGGGCTGATTCGCAAGATCCCACAGATTTCCCAAATTGGCCCATTTGCGGCCGGCAAAACAACCTTGCCGCCTAGGATTTCGGCGAAGCGTGCCGATTTCAATCGGTCTTTGCGCGGTCGTTGGCCTGCCGGCAACCGGCCTTGTGAGCGTTTGGGCAAATCGCTACTCTCCCGCTCCTTTCGTAGAGGCCCGGAGGGTCGTACGTCCTCCGGCGCGGCGAGTCCGGTCGAGCACTCGCGGGAACAGGCACCAATTCCATTGCGTACGAGGAACCGATTCGATGATTGAACCATCCCGTAGGCTGACCAAGTGGAATGGCATGCCACTGGCATTCGCGGCCATACTGATCCTGGCGGCCGGGTGCAGTCTGTTGCCGACGATCGCGTACGTCATCAAACCGGAGGATGTCCCGGCCGAATTCGACGGACTGAACGGCAAACGGGTGGCGGTGATTTGCCGCTCGACCGCGCTTGAGTACACCGACCCGGCAGCAGCTCGCGATCTGGGAATTCGAGTGGGGGATCTGCTCTCCAAGCGCGGCAAAAAGATCCAGATCGTTGACGAGCGAGAACTGGCCGACTGGATCGACAATAACGGCTGGAACGACTACCGCGAGGTTGGCAAGGCCATGAAGGCGGACTATGTGGTCGGCATCGATCTGGAGCGGTTCGAAACCGAGCAAGGGGCCACCTTGTTGCAGGGAAACGCCGAAGCGCGAATGGCGGTCTACGACATCCACAAGAACGCCAAAGTCTATGAACCCCGCAGTCGAATCCGCTGCAAGACTCCGCCGGAGTCGCGTTCGGAACGGAACGACGAGGAATTCCGCCGCTACTTCCTAGCGGTCGTGTCGGAGCAGATTGCACAGCGATTCTACGATCATGACTCGCGGCAAACCTTCGCCAAGGACGCCAACGCCCTGCGAGATTAGAAGCGGACCGCGGTTTGCCGGGCGATCGTCTGGGAAGGGTATTGGCGTAGATTTCTGCTACAATTCGCGACTACGCCGCCCTGACTCTTTCGGCCGCTGTCATGTCCGATCTCGATCCCATTCAACGATCGTCTCAACGCCAGTTCGACCAACAGAGCCAACGGTATAGCCAGGGGCACATTCTGGCGGATACGGCCGATGTCGCGGCGCTGGTGAAACGCGTGCCGCCGTTGGCAGGTCGCCGCGCTTTGGATGTCGCGGCGGGCGCTGGACACACCGGCTTGTTCCTGGCAGCCCAGGGCTGGCAAGTAACGCTCGCGGACATTTCTTCGGCAATGCTGGAGCGAGCGACCGAAGCGGCGTCGGCCCGTGGGCTGTCCGTGTTTACACGGCAACATCCGGCGGAGTCGTTGCCCTATCCGGACGGGTCTTTCGATTTGGTAACCTGCCGAGTCGCGGCTCATCACTTCAGCGACGTGGGAGCGTTTGTTCGCGAATCCGCAAGGGTTTTGGTGGGGGGCGGATCGCTGGCCGTCATTGATGGAACGGTCGAAGACGAACAGCCCGAAGCGGATTCCTGGATCCACTCGATTGAGAAATTACGGGATCCCAGTCATCACCGTTTCGTCAATCCACGCTCCTGGAGGGAGCATTGTCAGGCGGCGGGGCTGCGCGTGGAATATCTGGCGCTTCAACCCTTCTTGCAGCCGGACCTGAATTGGTACTTTGAGACCGCCGGCACGTCTGCGGAAAACCGGCAAGCCGTACTCAAGCTGATCGAGAGCGCGCCGCAATCCGCGCGCGATTTATTCAGGCTGCAAACGATCGACGGAAAGATCACCTGGCAGTGGCAGCGGATGTCGCTTTTGGCGATTAAGCCGCTGGCGTAGAACGCCCCGAGGCCGCTTGACTTCCATGTGCGCGACGGAGCGATTGCGCTACTTATTCGAAGTTTCTTTCCCGGTCTCCCGCAGCGGATGTTGCGGAGTCCGCGGCGCTGGTTCCAGAGGGAAAAGATCTGGACAGCGACTGTCTTGCAGACGCACCAGCAGTAGTTTCTGCTGCAATTGGCCGTCCACGTATTCCGTAAAGAAATTGTATCCCAAGCTGCTCGGCCGGTCGGGTCGGCAACCAACCACGAGTGTTTCGCCCTTCGCAAGCTCAATATCTAAAACCAAGGGGTTGAAGGTTGCCTTGGGGCGGGTCGATTGGCGGCGAATGACGCCGTCCTCGCCGATCCAGTCCTGTCGCGAATCCCCATGCAACACTTCCGGCGTCAGCGACACTCGGACCGAGGCGTTGTCCTTCGGGCGCGCGGTAAGCGAAAAGATGCCTTGCGCTTGGAAATAGGAGATGCCGCGCAAGCCTTTCTTGTCGCGAGTTAGCAAGTTCATTTCCGGCAGCACGGGCGACGCCAGGATCTCGCTGCGCTGCCCCGGGTAGACATGCAGCGAACGTTTCTGAACTTGAGGAACGGCCTCCAGACGGGCAGCGGTTTCCGTTGGAGAGAGGCTTGCACTGCGAATGCCGTCATCGGACTCTCCCATTTCCGCAAGTCCCGCCGGCCATTCTCCCGAGATCCTGCCTGCCCGCAGTCCGTTCTGTTCCATTTCTCGCCGGCGAACCGTTGAAAACTGCGTTTCATCGACGACCGACCAGAGGTCTTGGTTGATCTGGGGGCGGTTGAAAGGCTGACGAACGAACACGATCTCCAATTCTGAGCCTTGCTCGGCGAGCGAGATTGGCTTGAGAGGCGACTTCCCACTGGTCGAAGGATGAAAACCGGTACAGCCGCAAGCCGTCGCCAGGAGTATCCACAGTGGCCCGAAGAACCGGATTGGCATGAATTTCGAAGTTCGGTTGGTGCTTCGGACCGACACCGCAGAGGGCCGGCCCCGAGGGCCGCCACGGAGCCAGCATGGCAAGGGGGGAAAATACCGGTTACGCGGGATTGCGTCCACTCCAACCCGTAAGAGTTGGCGATTGGATCGGTTGTATCGGTGACGCCGTCGGCCCCATCGCCAAGTCCCGGCCAGTCGGATAAAATGGACGTTTCTCCCGTAAATTCATCCTTTTCCATGCCCAAGCGCAGGCTTCTTACACCTGGTCCGACGCAAGTGCCAGAAGCGGCGCGTCTGAGCCTTGCGCAAGAGGCAGGACACCACCGCACGCCGGAATTCGTTGCCACTTTCGCGGCGGTTTTGGATGGCCTGCGATATGTCTTCGCCACTCAGAACGACTGCATCGTGCTAGCGTGTTCGGGAACGGGGGCGATGGAGGCCGCGGTCGTCAATACGGTTCCCCGGGGGGGAAAGGCGATCGTGCTTTCGGCCGGTTTGTTTGCCAAACGCTGGGGAGACATCGCCCGGGTCTTTGGAGTCGACGTCGTCGAGCATGTGGTTCCTTGGGGTCGGGCGATTGACCCAAGCGATGTTGCTCGATTTGGCACCTTGATGGAAAGCAGCACCGGCGTCGCGCACGATATCGAGGCGATCGGCCGGGAGGTGCGAAAGACGAGCGCCCTGTTTGTGGTCGACGGCATTAGCGGGGCCGGCGCGATCGAGTGCCTTACAGACGACTGGGGAATTGATATCCTCGTTGTTGGCTCGCAGAAAGCGCTAATGCTTCCGCCGGGGCTTGGCTTTTTGAGCGTGAGCGAAAAGGCCTGGCGGCGTATTGGCGCCACCCCGAACCAGTCGTTTTACTTTGACTTGCAATTGCACCGCCAGAAGCTGCGCGAGGGCCCCACCACTCCGTGGACGCCGGCCCACACTCTGATCGGGGCGCTGGCCCATAATCTGCGAATGATTCGGAGCGAGGGACTGGCGAACATCCTGGCCCGCAATCGACGCCTGGCCGCCGCCACCCGCGCAGGGATGCAAGCGATTGGACTGTCGCTATTCGCGGAACGTCCGGCGGACGGCATGACGGCTGTGCGAGTGCCGGCTGGAATCGATGCCGGTTTCCTGCTCAAACAGGTCGAGCAGCGTTTTGGCGTCAAGCTGGCGGGCGGCCAAGGAGCGCTCAAAGGCAAAATTTTGCGCGTCGCGCACTTTGGCCAGATCGACGACCTGGACCTGCTCTCAGCCGTGGGGGCACTGGAAATGGTCCTCGCCGAGGCCGGGCGACTCGACGAGCTGGGCGCTGGCGTGACTGCATTCATGCAGGCGCTGGTCGAAGTTCCTGTGATGGGGACCGCCTCGTGATCGATCCCCGCCCTTGGCCGTAGGCCAGGTCCCCGTAACCCTCCTTGCTAAATCGACTTTACGAAAATGACGGCACGCGTGTTTAACTTTTCGCCGGGCCCGGCCGTGTTGCCGATGCCTGTGCTGGAGCAGGCCCAGCGGGAGCTGGTCTCTCTTCCGGGCTTGGGAATTTCTCCATTGGAGATCAGCCATCGGCACAAGTGGTTTGACGGCGTATTGGCCGAGACCAAGACCTTGCTTTGCGAACTGCTCGGGATTCCCAGCGGATACCAGGTGCTGTTCCTGCAAGGGGGGGCCAATTTGCAATTCTCGATGATTCCGATGAATTTGTTGCGCGGGAGCTCGCACAACGCCGACTACGTCGTGACCGGCTCGTGGGGTCAAAAAGCGGCCCAGGAAGCGGCCAGAGAAGGCGCCGTACACATCGCTTGGGACGGTAAGGAGCACAATTACTCGCGGCTGCCATCCGATTCGCAG
>JALHPA010000079.1 GCA_022842745.1 Pirellulales bacterium | reverse complement strand
CTTCCTGCGGAATCGGCCGAGATTCCCCCTGCGGCCGCGTCGAGACCGCATCCAGGTGTTGCCGCAGCAGTGCCGCCACGGACCGCGCGGAGAATTGGCCGGCGGCGGCAAACGCCGCTTCGACCAAACGCCGCCGCCGGGAAACGTCCGAGAGGAGCCGATCCAGCCCCGCTTCGAGCAGATCGGTGGAGGGCTGGTCGATGATTTCCGCGCACTCGTGGTCGCGGAGCCAGTCGGTCAAAAAGGCGTGGGGGGGCGAATGCGCAAGGATGGGCCGCCCTCCGAGCAGGTAGGTCAGAGTGCGGGTGGGAAAAATGGTGCGATATTCGGCCTCTCCTAGCCCCCCCTCGAAGCCGTGAGGGAGCAGCAGGATGTCTTGCTCGCGGATGGCGGCCGTAATCTGATCGTAGGGAACGCGGGTGTAGTGGAATCGCGGACCGCGGATGCCTACTTTTTCGAAGAACCAAACCGGCGTGCCCGAGTAGATGGTGACGACGCAGTCCTCGCGGCGGTTGGCCAGTTCGGTGAACCGCCGCATGGCGTCGATATTCGAGTCGTTGAGGTTGCCCACGAAGGCCAAGCGCACGGGGCGGTGCAGCTCGCCTGGCGCTGGGGCCGGGTCGAGCGATTCGTTGAAGCTATGCACCAGGGGGACGAACTCCACATCGGGGTAGCGCGGCGCCAGGTAGGTGCGCATTCCCTCGCTCATCACGAATACCGTCTCGGCGGAGGCAAACACGCGCGGCTGGAGCCACTGGGCAAAGAGCCGTGCGCGGCCGAAGCGATTTTCCAGGTAGGTGTTGTGGAAATAGGGGAAGAAGCGTGTTTTCGTGATCCGCGCCGCGAAATAGGCGGCGCTGAGATAGAACTCGTTGGGAAAGACCCCGACCACGTTCGCACAGTTTTCGCGGCGGATGATTCGCACCAGCCGCCAGACCACCAACGGTAGCCAGAGCCAGCGAATCCAGTGGACGAACCGCCGGCCGCGGCGCGGCCAGGACCATTCGCGCATGATGTAGTGTAGGGGGTGGGGCAGCTCTTCCTCCCGCCGCGGGCGCGGGCCGGAGGGAAGCTCCGCGGCCAGGACCAGTTCCTCGGTTGAGAACTGGAGGGCCAGGTTGGCCATGATGACCGCCGAGCCGCTGACCTGCGGCGGCAGCGCCCACGATACAAAGAGCGTCTTCATGCCCGGCCTTGGGGGGGCCGACTTCTCGCGCCGCGTTTGGTTCACCGTGGACACTTTGAAGGGACTAGGGCGGCAATTCGTCGCTGGGAAGGGTCCGGACCGCGGATTGAATCAGGCCCGTTGCTGTGCCTGCACCGCGTCGGTCATTTCGTCCACGATTTGCGGCAGGCTGTAAGTGAGCTGCCAATCCGGGTAGTGGGAACGGAGCTTGCGCAGGTCGGAATAGTAGCAGATATGGTCGCCGATCCGGTTCTCCTCGGAGTAGGTCAACTGCGGCGCTTTGCCGGTGCGGGCACGGATCATTTCGATGCACTCGAGCACGCTGGCGGCGTTGTCCTTGCCGCCTCCCAGGTTGTAGACCTCGCCGGGCCGGGGCGCTTGGATGAAGTGCCAGAAGGCGTTGACCACGTCGTGGCTGTGAATCTGGTCGCGGACCTGTTTGCCTTTGTATCCGAAGATGGTGTAGGGCTTTTCGGCGAGGGCCACCAGGACTAGGTAGTTGAGGAAGCCGTGCAACTCGACTCCCGAGTGGGAGGGGCCGGTCAGGCAGCCCCCGCGAAAGACGCCGGTCCGCAGGCCGAAGTAGCGGCCGTATTCCTGGGCCATGATGTCGCCGGCGAGCTTGGAGGCGCCAAAGAGCGAGTGGGTGCTTTGATCGACGGTGAAGTCCTCGGCGATGCCTTCGGCGTATTGCGGATCGTCGTAATCCCAGCGGGTCGGCAGCTCTTTGAGGCGGATTCGATTGGGGGCGTCACCATAGACCTTGTTGGTGCTCATATGGATGAACGCCGCCTGCGGGGCATGGACGCGGCAAGCTTCTAGGAGGTTGAGGGTTCCTCCGGCGTTGACATCGAAATCGTCGAAGGGGCGCTTGGCGGCCAGGTCGTGGCTGGGCTGGGCAGCGGCGTGAATCACCACCTCGAACTGCTCCCGCCGAACGAGGTCGGACACCGCCTGGCGGTCGCGGATGTCGAGCGCCACATGGCGGAACCGCTTGCACTTTGCTTCCAGGCGCTGGCGGTTCCAGGTGGTATCCCCCCTGGGACCGAAAAAGTCGGCCCGCATGTTGTTGTCCACGCCGACCACGGGAAAACCGAGCCGGTCGAAGAACTGAACCGCCTCCGAGCCGATGAGTCCACTGCTGCCCGTGACCAAAACTTTCATCGCCTATGCAACTCCACTGGGTGGTGAAAAGGGCCGGCTAGCGATTGGCCGGTGGCGCCTGGTCCGAGCGCGCGCCGCCGGCGTATTTCGGGGCCGATCATTGTCGCTGAAACAGGAATTCGTTGCAGCCGCAGGAGGTCGTCGTTCGCAGGCGCAAAAGCGCGAATCCGCGATCGGCAAGATCATCGACCGTTTCGTCCGGGGTGCAATACTCGTAGGGCAATCCTCCGACCCAATCGTCGATATCGCGGTAGAAATCCATGCCGCGATGGCTCTTGTAGTCGCGCAAATATCGGCGGGGGGAACGGCCGCGGAGCAGCATTTTGCCAAACAGCCCCGCTATGAAGAGATTGCGAATCAACGGGAACCAGAACCGCGGGGAGCGGTTGCAGAGCCGCTTGATACGGAGCCAGCGTTCGGAGGTGCGATGCTTGTTGTAGAGCGCCAGGTGAAAATATCCGCGGTCCGCGGTGTTGTACTGGACGACGTTGGCGATGGCGGGCCACATGCTGCCGGTGTGATGGAGCACGCCCCACGAATAACAATAGGAAAACCGCCCGAGCGACTCCAACAGGGCCGGGTCCAGCACCGAGCCGGGGCGAATCTCCCAACGGCTTTCGTCGATTCCGCATTTGGATCGCAGGTAGCGGGCACACTCCAGCGAATGGGGATCGATATCGATCGAAACCACCCGCCGAGCGCCGAGCGTGACCGCGACCAGGCTGCTCAGGCCGCTGCCGCAGCCGAGGTCCAAGAAGTCGTGTTCGTCCAACCGCTGGAAATGGGAGAAGCCGGAAAAGCTCTGGCAGGCATCGGCCAGGACCTGATCGTTGAAACCGTCGAGGAATCGCTTCCAGTTGGCGCCGAAGCTGAAGCTGATTTCCTCGCCGGATACGGCGGACGCTTCGGCGTTGTAATATCCTTGAGTCGCCTGCGTCATGCCTGCACCTGACTATCGAGATACCAGCGGTAGGTCGCGGCGATACCAGTGCGGAGGTCGGTCGCCGCCTGCCATCCCAGGGAACGGAGCAGGGAGACGTCCAAGAGCTTGCGGGGCGTGCCGTCGGGTTGCGAGGGATCGAACTCGATCGTTCCTTTGAAGCCGACGACGTCGGCGATCGTCTCGGCCAGCTCGCGGATCGTCAGATCGCGGCCGCTGCCGACATTCACGAGACTTGGGGGGGAGGGTTCGTTCATCAGGAACAAGGCCGCGTCGGCCAGGTCGTCGACATAGAGAAACTCGCGCCGCGGCGTGCCCGTCCCCCATACGACAACGCTGGCCGCGCGATCGCGGTGGGCTTCGTGGAATTTCCGCAGTAGCGCCGGCAGCACGTGGGACGTTTGCAGGTCGAAATTGTCGCCGGGGCCGTATAGGTTGGTCGGCATCAGGCTGACGCAGTCGAAGCCAAACTGGCGGCGATAGGCATCGCACATTTCGATGCCGGCGATTTTGGCGACCGCGTAAGCGGAGTTGGTCGGTTCCAAGGGACCGGCAAGCAAGCTCGACTCGCGGATCGGCTGGGGCGCTAGGCGCGGGTAGATGCAAGACGAGCCGAGGAAGAGCAGCCGGCGGGCGCCGTATCGATAGGCGGCGTCGATGACGTGCGTCTGAATCAACAGGTTTTCGCGGATGTAATCGGCAGGGTAGGTGTTATTGGCCTTGATACCGCCGACTTTGGCCGCCGCCAGAAACACCCATTCGGGTCTTTCGGACCGAAAGAAACTTTCGACGGCCGAGCGATCGGTGAGATCCAACTCGTCCCTGGTCTTCAACAGTAAACGCTGGCAACCGTGCACGCGCAGCGCGCGGACTATCGCCGACCCGGCTAGCCCGCGATGGCCGGCGACGTACACCAGGGAATTGGCGTTCAGGATCGGGGAGGCAGGGGCTTCCAATTGACCTTCCATGGCATGTCGAACCTCGAGGCTAGGATGAGGGTGCACGGCCGTCTGCACGGGTGAATCGCAATGCCGAGCGCGAGCGCCCGGGGCGAACGGAGCGGCGATGGGGAGCTCGGCGAAAGGTGGGTTTCCGCTCAATGCCGCGCGAGCTCGCTTTCGTCGACTTCATGGCCGGCGCGGCGGAGGGTTTGTTCCTGTCGTGCTGCTTCCAGGTCGTGCGCGACCATTCGCTGCACCAGTTCCGCGAACGACACTTGGGGTCGCCAGTCAAGCTGCCGGATCGCCTTGCTCGGGTCTCCGCAGAGGGCGTCGACCTCGGTGGGGCGGAAATAGCGGGGATCGATCTCGACGTACTGCCGCCAATCCAATTCCAAACAGCCAAACGCGCGCTCGACAAACTCGCGGACGGAGTGGGCTTCTCCGGTGGCGACAACGTAATCGTCTGGGGCTGGTTGCTGGAGCATGCGCCACATGGCCTCGACGTAGTCGGCGGCATGACCCCAGTCGCGCTTCGCGTCGAGATTGCCGAGGTACAGTTTGTCCTGCAGGCCGAGCTTGATACGGGCCGCGGCCCGGGTCACCTTGCGGGTGACAAAGGTCTCGCCCCGGCGCTCGCTTTCGTGGTTGAACAGAATCCCGTTGCACACGAACAGGTTGTACGCCTCGCGATAGTTGCGGGCGAAATGAAACGCCGCCACTTTGGCCACCGCGTAGGGGCTGCGGGGGTAGAACGGGGTATCTTCGTTTTGAGGGGGGGGCGAGGCGCCGAACATCTCGCTGGAACCGGCCTGGTAGAAGCGCACCGGATGGCCGCTGGAACTGATGTGGTCGCGGACGCACTCCAAGAGCCGCAGGGTGCCGGTGGCGACGACGTCGGCGGTGTATTCCGCGGCCTCGAACGAGACCTTGACGTGCGACTGGGCCGCGAGGTTGTAGACCTCGTCGGGCTGGGCCAATTCCAGGATGCGGCGCAGGTTGGTACCATCGGCCAGGTCGCCGTAGTGCAATCGCAGCCGCACGCCTTGCTGGTGGGGATCTCGGTAGATCGGGTCGATTCGTTTCGTATTGAACGAGCTGGAGCGGCGGATGATTCCATGCACCTCGTAGCCGCGCGATAGCAGCAGCTCCGCCAAATACGATCCGTCTTGCCCGGTAATGCCGGTGATTAGCGCGCGTTTCATCCGTGGTTCCTGCTGCGGTCCATGCTGGTCGCGGACAATTCGCCGCGTGCGGCCAAATCCATCAGTGCCTGGGCCGTGCGGCGGCCGGCGGCGCCATCCAGGCAGCCAAGCTGCTGCTCGATGAGTCGCTGGCGGCCTTCGTCGTCCCGCTGGGGGTCGTCCACGTATTCGTCCACCTGGCGGACGTATTCGTCGATGTCGTAGGCCCTCGCGATTCCGCCGGTGGCGAGGATTTTGGCATAGTGAGTGTACTTTTCAAAGCGGCGGACCGACAATGCCGCTTCCACCTGGCAGCCGTCGAACAGGACGTTGACGATGGGGGCGCCGGCGGCGGCGGCGTCGATGACCAGCGTGCTGCTGGGGGTGGAGACCACGTCGGCGGCGGCCAGCAATTCGGCCAAGTGGGCAGCATCTTGCTTGGGGAGATCCCAGGCTAGCGAGGTGGATTGCACCTGAGGCTCTTCCACGGTCACGCCTTCGCCGGCGAGCGCTCGATACGGCTCGATCGACTGGCTGTAGGCCCCTTTCATCACTTGCGGGTGCAAGCGAATCCAGATGTGCGGCCGGCGGCGGAATTTGCCTGAGCGGGCGGCCGCGACGATCTGCCGCACGATCTCGATTTCGTGGGGCAGGATGGCCGGATTGATCGTGCCGTAGACCAGAAGGGGGACATCCTCGGCCAGTCCGTGCTGACGGCGCCAGCTTCGACGATCGAGCCGATCCCGCACGCCGAAATAGCAGTCGAATTGCGCCGCGCCGGTCCAGCGGATCTTGGACCGCGGAAAATCGTGATACTCGACCGCTTCGTCGGCCATCAGGTCGCTCCAGACCAGCAAGTGGTCGGGCGTGACTCCCATGTAACCTTTGCTGGTCAAGTTATCCCAGGAGAGCATCACCGTCGCCGTGGAAATGCCCCCCCTCCGGGCCGCTCGCAAGCAATGGATGTCGTCCCGGTTGTAGCCTGGAGTTCCGGTGGTCACCAGGTCGGGCTTGTGCCGATCGAGGAGCGAATCGAACTCCGCTCCGGGGAAGAGGCGGTTTTCCATCCGCAGGTAGGCGCGCCGCAGGGGACCGACGCGACCGAGGACCGAATTGACCGTTCGGGCGAACCAATACATCCCCGGCGAGTGGCGGCGGAAACTCTCGTTTTTGTGATTGAGGGTCGCGCCGAGAGAGGGATTCATGAGGAAATACTGCCGTAGATTGACCAGCCGGGCCTCGACCCGGGAAAAGCGCGACGGCATTTTCTCCAGGGATATCTGCGGATGGTTGAACTCTTCTTGGAAGTACTCTTCATCGGCGTTGGGCGAGACCACGACCAGTTCCACTCCCTCCGCCAGGAGCGTATCGGCGATTTCCGACCGCAATAACATGCGGGCTTGGAAACCGTGCGTGATGTTAAAGAGGATTTTGGTCACAATGGATTCGCCCGGTGTTCTAGGCGCCGTCGTCCGCTTTCGATGGCGAACGGGGTGGGGCGGTTTTCGCCGCGACGGGTTTCCGTCGGAAGCGAGCGGGCAAAGCCGACGCCACCTGGGAACCGAGCCAGCTCAGGTCTCCGCGGCGAAAGGCGAATAGTTGACTGGCTCGCGGCGCGATGCTGGCACGGTAGAAGTAGACCGCGGCAATCGCGGTGAACAAATAGCCGGCGGAACTGGCGATCGCCGCGCCGCTGATGCCCAACGGTGGAATTAATGCGTAATAGAACCCGATGCTGAGCGCGGTTCCCACCGCGTTGACAACGCTGGAGCGGCCGGGCATGCCGCTGGCGCCGAAAAACTTGGTCAGGACCTTGGTGGTGGTGAGGACGACGGTTCCGGGGAGCAGCCAGCCCAGGGGAGCGGCGATGCCCTGATAGTCTGGGCCCAAAATCCACAACACCAGCCAGGGCGCGACCCATCCCGTGGCGATCGCCAGGACGATCATCAGGAGCAACAGCCCGCGGTGGACCAACTCGGTGATCCGCGCTCGGCCTTCTTGGGTTTTCTCGGAAGCGATCTTGTTGAAGAGGACAAAGGCGATGGAATCTGGGACATTCCAGAGAATTTCGGAAATCGTGACCGCCCAACGGTAGAGGCCGAGGGCGCCGGCGTCCACGGTGTAATTGAGGATTGCCTGGTCGAGTCGCAAATTGAGCCGGGTGGCCACGTCGCCGATCCATGCCCGGCGGCCGTAGGAGAAGCCCGAACGTAAGAAACTCAAATCGAGTCGGCAAGGAAAGCGGTAGTAAAGCCACAGCAGACCGATCAGGGCAGCGGTGATCAGCAGATTGACCGCCACCAAGGCCCAGACGGCGCCTGCCAGGCCGTGTCCAAGCAGCACGACCAGGACCAGTGTCAATCCGGCGGCGCCGAGACGATTGGCCAGGTTCAGGTAGTTGTCCCAAGCAAACCGCGAATCGGCCAACAAAAGGCGGGTGCCCATCAAAAACGCACCTTGCAGCGGCAAGATCGCCAGGGTGGCCATAATCAGCGGCGGCGACACCGACTGGGCCACTTCTCCCAAGAGCTCCGCTCGCCAAAGGGCCACAAGGGCCGCGGCGTCGAAGGCGCCTTGCGCCGCGCCGACCAACAAGCAGGTAAAGGCGATTCTTGGAAGAGGATATTGACCGCTGCTGACGGCATACAGGATGGCCGCCCCGAAGCCGAACGTCGACAAGGGGAGTACGAACGCCGAACCGAGCAAGAGCGCCCCGTACCGACCCCAATCCTCCTTGCCCAACTCCCGGGCCACGACCAGCATGACCAGGGTATTGATCGCCAGGGAGGCGATCCGGGTGGCGAACACTCCGAGCGAGTTTCGCGCCGCGACGCCCGGTTGGTGCTGGGATGGTTGGGACAAATCGAAGGGTCACGTGCAAGCGCCGTGCAAGGGGTCGTCGCGGAAGTAGGGCAGCGGATGATTCAGGGTTTGGGCCACGGCCGCGGTGCGGCACGGGA
>JALHPA010000078.1 GCA_022842745.1 Pirellulales bacterium | reverse complement strand
CGTCGGAGAAGGGCACGAAGGGAAAGTTGATGTGATCTTGCGCGGGATCTTCGCGAAGATTCTTGCTCGCGAACGCAAGCCCACGCTCCGACTTCCCGAGATCGCCCGAGACTCCCGCGCAAACGACCTTGAAGTCCTCGAGCCCACGATCGACAACGGCTGGATCAGCCTTAGCCTCGGGCGAAAATCTACCGCCCATACCGCGGGCCGCCCGGCCACCCGGCGCTAGCGCGAGAGGGACACAGCGCGAGCGCGAAGTGACAAGGCATCTGGCCAAACCGGTTCTTTTGGCGCCGCGATTGAACTGGCCCTGACCGCGATCGCAAGGCTAGTCCACGCCCTGTGCGCACGCCGCCAACACTTCCTCGAACTCCGGTTCGGTCGCGGCCACGTGGACCCGGTGGGCCGCCAAGGCTTCCCGCAGCACAATTTCGCGCCCTTCGCCCTGGGTGGCCATGTATTTGCGAATAAAGGCCACCGTTTCGTCGATCGTATCCGCTTGGACCAAAACCAGATCCCCCGGTCCAGCCGCGGCCAGCGCTTTCTCAATCGCCGAGAATACGCCCTGGACCTCGACCACTTCGGTCATGCGGCCCCCAGCCGCCAATCCCTTCCGTAACAGCCCCATGATCTCGCCCGGTTGCCGCCCGCGCACGAATTGATCCTCGTACAGATATACCTGGTCGAACGCCGTGGCCAGCAACTCCCCTTGGGCGACCATGTCGCAGTCCCGGCGATCGCCGGCGGCGGTGTACACAGCAACCCGCCGCGCGTGCGGAAAATGCTCGATCGCGTCGATCATGCCCCGCAGCGAAGAGGTGTTGTGTCCGTAGTCCACGATCACGATCGCGCCGGCGATCTCCAGCAGATTGAATCGTCCTGGAGAACTGCGCATGTCCGTGCCAAAGGACTCCAACCCCGCTCGAATGACATCCCGGCTCAGTCCGAAGCTCCAGGCGGCCCCCACCGCTGCGAGCGTATTTTCCACTTGGAACCCAATACGTCCCCCATGAGTCAACGGCACCCGGTCGATCGGCAACAGGGACGATTCTCGCTCCCCCTCGCACAACACGATCTGCCCGTCCCGCAACGATACCGCTCGGTTTCCCTCGCGGCGATGGCCGGCGAGTACCGGGTGGTCAATATCCTGGGCAAAAAAGAGCACCCGGCCCCGGCAATGGCTGGCCATCTCCGCCGTCAGGGGATCGGCTGCGTTGAGCACCGCCGTTCCGTCGCTCGACGTGGCGTCGACGATCGTCCGCTTGACTCGGGCCAGCTTTTCGAGGGTGTCGATGTCCGACAGACCGAGATGGTCCCCCTCGCCGATATTCGTTACGACCGAAACGTCGCATTGGTCGAAACCCAATCCCGCGCGCAAGATGCCTCCCCGCGCGGTCTCGAGCACCGCCGCCTCGACGAGCGGATTCATGAGCACGTTCTGGGCACTGACCGGCCCGCTACAGTCGCCGGTGTCGATTCGCCGGTCGTTCAGGTAGATGCCGTCGGTGCAAGTCATGCCCACCATCCGACCCGACAACTTCACCAGGTGCGCTATGAATCGCGTGGTCGTCGTTTTCCCGTTGACGCCGGTAACCGCCACAATCGGAATCCGGCCGTTTTGTCCAGGGGCAAACAGCGAATCCACGATCGCCTCCCCCACCGGCCGGCTCTCGCCGCTTGACGGTTCCAGGTGCATCCGCAGGCCCGGTCCGGCGTTCACTTCGACAATCGCCCCCCCTTGCTCCTCGAGCGGTCGGCCAATGTCCTCGGCCACAATGTCCACCCCTGCAACGTCCAATCCGATCATCTTGGCCGCGTCGATGGCCCGCGCGACGACCAGCGGATGCACCTTATCGGTCACATCGGCTGCCGTGCCCCCGGTGCTCAAATTCGCGTTGCGGCGGATCAACACCCTTGCTCCCCGTTCTGGGATCGACTGCGGGGTGTATCCCTGGCTCGACACCACCGTCAACGAGATTTCATCCAGCGGAATTTTGCTCAGGCTGGTCGCGTGGTCCTCGCCGCGGCGCGGATCGAGGTTCACAATGGCAATCAACTCCTTGATCGTATGGACCCCGTCCCCGATTACGTGCGCCGGCTCGCGCCGGGCGGCCGCCACCAGCCGGTCTCCCACGACCAGTAGCCGATAATCGTCTCCTAAAGCGAACTTCTCCACCACGATGGTCAGCTCTTCCAGCGTCGCCGCCTTGTAAGCGGCCAACACTTCATCCCGCGACCGCAGGTTCGTCGCCACACCCCGCCCCTGGTTGCCGTACTGCGGTTTCACGACCACCGGATAGCCGATCGCTTCGGCGGCGGCGACCGCGTCGTCCGGATTCTCCACCGGACGACCCTCCGGTACGGGCACTCCAATCGCGCGCAGCAAGCTCCTGGTTAGGTCCTTGTCCTGCGCGATCGATTCCGCGATGGCGCTCGTCCGGTCGGTCTCGGACGCCAAGATACGCCGCTGCTTGGCCCCAAAGCCGAGCTGCACCAGACTTCCGGCATTCAGCCGCCGCACGGGAATGCCCCGAGCCAGAGCAGCGTTGACGATGCTCCGCGTGCTCGGACCGAGCCGCACCCGCTCTCCCAGTTTTCGCAACTCAAACACCGCCTGCTCGACGTCGAACGGCCGGTCATGTACTGCCGCCAGGCACAGCTCTCGGGCCGAAACCAGCGAGGCCCGCCCCACCTCTTCTTCCAAGTACTCGAGCGCTACCCGGTAGACTCCCTCCTCGGCGGTCTCGCGGGTCCGGCCGAATCCGACCTCAAACCCGGCGAGCGATTGCAGTTCCAACGCCACATGCTCAAGAATATGTGCCAGGTAGGTTCCGCGTTTCAATCGCTCGAAGAATCCCCCGCGGCGCCCGATGCTGCAGCGATGTTCGATCATCGTCGGCAGCCAGCTTGTCAACCGCTCATTGAACCCAGGCATCTCGTCGGACGAAGAGTCCTTCAGCGATCCCAGCTCCAACCACGCTTCCAGTACCGGAAAATTGGCCCAATAATTCGGACCGCGTAACGCCAAAACCTTGCGAAATTCCATGGAGATAAAAACTCGTGACTGTGGTGCCTGCTTCTCGATCCCTGCTGTCGCGGCCGTCGTTCGTTTGGACGGCTCACCGACCTGCTTCCGTTCCAAAATCCACTCCGTTTGCTACCAAAAACCTTAAACACCCCCCGCGGCAACCTGGGCCGTTCGGTAGGCGTTCGCATACCCTTGATCGTATCTATTCAGATGCCGTTCCGGCCGGCTGGCGTCACGCAGGGGTTTAGAATTCTGTTCTTGCTTGCGGTTTCCCGCCCGCCCTCTGCGTCGTGACTCCCTGCCGCGCGATCCAGAAACGCCCCAAATAACTCGTCGGTCGCACTGTTTCGTGCCGAATCGTTCGAGACCGCCCCGTTTTCAAATCAACCTCTCCCGGCGAACGAATCGTCATGTATTTATGACAATGATAGAGCAAAAGTTTCAGTCATCGCCGTTCACCGTTGAAGGAAGCGATCCGGCTATTGTATTGAATCGGTCGTCCGCGACGCAGCCTGAATTCCTGACCTCTCCCTACCCAATCGCCCCGAATTGCAGCCGCGCTCGTCGAGCGGTAAATTCTCGGTCGCCCAGGTTCCCCAGCAAGCGACGCAACCCAGAGACTCCCCGTTTGACTGACGCGGACATTCCAGCGCAGCTAAATGCTTATCCCGCTTGGGTTAGCGATCTGCCAGCCCGCTTCCTGGACTTTGCTATACTATCTCGCATGATAAGCTGGTCAAGGAACGAGGCACAAATCATCGAGCCTTCCTATTTCCCTGCCTCTTTTTCCGGAATCTGGCCCTGAAAGCTAGCGGTGACCCGGTATCGCCGCCGATTCTTGAATCCAACCGTTCCCCCAAACCCAACCTCCCGCCCATCTTGAGCCTGCGTCTGCAAACGCCAGACCGAGGCGAGATGACCCCCCTTAGTACGGAGTAGATCCACGCCGGTGACGGAAACGGCCGATCATGGTAGCAACCTCCCCGCCCGCTGGTCGGCCGCGATCGATCGCGCACTGCGCCCAGGCGAAAAAGTAATCGCCTGGTTCGAAACCGACCTCAACGTCGAGCTCCGATTTGCCCATGAAGCGGTTTTCCTGACACCGCAGCGCTTGATTGCGCTTTCCTCCTCCGGACAGGACCAGGTGCGGGAATGGCGCCTTCCCGCCGATTTGACGCTGCTGACGCGCGATTTCGCCACCGTCGGGGGGCTGGAACTCGTCGACTCCCACAACCGTCTGGCCGTCTGGCGATATACCACCGCGCGCTCCGCCGCCGCCCAGCGCTTTGCCCACCGGTTTGAAGTCGCCCGCGTGGGTCACGCCAACGGCGACGGCGGTCTGGGCGCTGGCGTCTGCCCAAGCTGCGGCGGCGTCCTCAACACCGACGATGGCGCCTGCCCCGAATGCACTCCGGCTGCCGCCCCACCCCCCGTTTCCAGCCTGCTCCGTCTGATCCGCTTCGCCAAACCGCGGCTGGGGATGATCGTGCTGGGGTTCGTACTCACGCTGGCCGGTACCGTGGCGAGTCTGGCCCCCCCATACCTGACGATGCCCCTGTTCGACAAAGTCCTGATTCCCCATCAGAACGGCCTTCCGGTCGACCCGACGCTCGTTTACTGGTTGCTGGGAGGACTGGCGGGATCGGCCATTTTGGCTTGGCTGCTCGATTGGGCTAGAACCTACGTCCTGGCTTGGGTCAGCGAACGGATCAGCGCCGACATGCGGAGCCGCACCTACGCCCATTTGCAGCAACTCTCGCTCGAGTTCTTCGGTGGCAAGCGCACCGGCGACCTGATGTCACGAGTCAGCAGCGACTCGGACCGAATTTGCAATTTTCTATCGCTGAATCTGATCGACTTTTTGACCAACATTCTCATGATCGGTCTCACGGCCGTGATTCTCCTCTCGATCAATCCTTGGCTGGCGCTGGTCACGCTCTCTCCCTTTCCCTTCATCCTGTGGTTGGTGCATTGGGTCCGGCAAAAGCTCCGGCGCGGCTTTCGCCAATCCGGTGTCGCTTGGGCGGATATGACTAGCGTCCTGGCCGACACGATCCCAGGCATCCGTGTCGTCAAGGCTTTTGCCCAGGAAAGCCGGGAGGTCGAACGATTCGACCAATCCAATGCCCGCGTGCTCGAGTCCAACGACCGGGTAAACGTCATCTGGTCGTTCTTCGGACCCCTCGTCACGCTACTGACCGAAGCCGGATTGCTCACGGTCTGGGCTTTCGGTGTCTGGCTCGTGTTCGCCGAAGGCATTACCGTCGGCGTGCTGACCGCCTTCTTGGCCTACATCTCGCGCTTCTATACCAAGATCGAGTCGATGATTCGCATGGTCCAGGCGGTGCAGCGCGCGGCGGCCAGCGCCCACCGAATTTTCGAGATTCTCGACCGCACCCCCAGCGTCGCCGAACCGAAAATCCCCTACCATCCGGGACGTTTGGAAGGCAGCATCGATCTGGTCGATGTCCGCTTCAAGTACGGCACGCGCGAGGTCCTTCACGGCATCAATCTGTCGATCAAGCCAGGCGAAATGATCGGCCTGGTCGGTCCTAGCGGCGCCGGAAAAAGCACCTTGATCAACCTGATCTGCCGATTCTACGACGTATCCGAAGGAGCCATCTTGGCCGATGGCCGCGACATTCGCTCCTTCCCCGTGGCCGAATACCGCAAAAATATCGGCATCGTGCTGCAAGACCCCTTCTTGTTTTTTGGCACGGTCGCGGAAAACATCGCCTACGGACGCCCCGACGCCCCCCGAGATGAAATTGTCGCCGCCGCCCGCGCCGCCCGGGCACACGATTTCATCCTTCGTTTGCCCGACGGGTACGATTCGCTCGTCGGTGAACGGGGCCAGTCGCTTTCCGGTGGAGAAAGGCAGCGCATCTCGATTGCCCGCGCCCTGTTGATCGATCCGCGGATCCTCATCCTTGACGAGGCCACCTCCTCGGTCGACACCGAGACCGAGCGCGAGATTCAAGCCGCCTTGCAGACCTTGATCGAGGGGCGAACCACGATCGCTATCGCCCACCGCCTGAGCACCCTTCGCCGTGCCGATCGGTTGGTCGTCATGGAGCGGGGAATGATTGTCGAAATGGGCAAGCACGAATCGCTGCTAGAGTCCCCTGGAACTTACGCTCGCCTGCACCAGGCTCAATTAGAGCTGGTGCAAGGGCTCGGCGCCTGAGAGGCAGATTCCCAACCCATGCCAGAACCGTTCCAACTGCACCGTGACCCCTTCGGTCGGCTGGCGTTGACCGATGCCCACGGTGTGCAGCATCTCGGCGTTAATCCGATTCGCGGCTTCCCCATTTCCGCCGCCGAATACGGGGTCTCGATCTGCGATCAAGAAGGTCGCGAGCTGGTCTGGATCCGCCGCCTCTCGGAACTGCCGGGAGAATTGCGCAACTTGCTGGAACACGAACTTTCCCAGCGGGAGTTCATGCCGGTGCTGGAGTCGATCGATAAAATCTCAACCAACAACGAGCCGTGCGAATGGCAGGTACAAACCGATCGAGGCCCCACCGCATTTGTTCTCAAAAGCGATGAAGACGTCCGCCGCTTGGACGGTGCCCGGGCGATCGTCACTGACGCCAATGGCATCGCCTATCTGATCGCCGACCTCAACCGGTTAAACGCCGTCAGCCAGCGCTACCTCGAGCGGTATCTTTAAGCGGTCCAATGCGGTCCGGCTGACCGATCGGGACGGACCGAACCGACCGATACGGCTACTTTTCCTGCGCCACGACGTCGCGGACGAACGGATTGACCACCACTTGCGGGATCGGCTTCGATTCGTCCTGCGCGGAGCGGTTGGCCGCCGGTTTCACCTTCTCCCCCTGCGGCACATGGGGATTGATCATCTCCTGCGAACCGCCAAATTCAATCTCTGGAGTCCGGACGCCAGGAGGATAGGCCCAGGGGCTATAACCGTAGGACCGTGGCACCGGGTAGCTATAGTAGACCGGCGGATGCAGCGAAAAGTACGGAATGTGCTCCCGAACATACAACCCGTAACCAGGCGCGATAACTCCAGGCCACAGGCCACCGTAGCAGTCCTGGGCCTGGGCGGTATTGCCCAGACTTCCCACAGCGGCCAACGTTATCAGGGACAGGACAATTCGTTTCATAGCGCGTACCTCTTGGAGTGGGCGGCAACCCCCGTGGCCCCGCCATTCCCTTTCTCCAGATTAAGCAGCACATCCGCACAACGCAATTACCCAGATCGCCTATTTTCCCGAAATTCCGTGGCCGAAAACAGCCAATTGACCGCTGAACTCAAGGCCCAAGCAAGGGATTTAGGGTTCGATTTGGCGGGAATTTGTCCCGCCGTCTCCCCAACTTCGCTCGGCCGCTTTCACGAATGGCTGGCGGCTGGATTCGCGGGAGAAATGCGCTACTTGGCAGGACGGGTGCCCGCCTACGAGCATCCCCGGCATGTGCTCGACGGCGCCCGCTCGATCCTGATGTTGGGCATGCGTTATCGCAACCAGCATCCGCAACCCGTTGGTCCGGGCCAAGGACGGGTTTCAAGATATGCCTGGGGCGGCGACTACCACCACCTGATCCGCCGCAAGCTGCAAGTCTTGGCGGATTGGTTAACGATTCGCTTTCCGTCCTGCGCCGTCCGCGGAGTCGTCGACAGCGCTCCTCTCAACGAGCGTGAGTTCGCCCAACTGGCCGGCCTGGGTTGGATCGGCAAAAACACCCTGCTGCTCAATCGCCAGCACGGGAGCTGGTTTTTTCTGGCCGCGCTGCTCACCGACCTTTCCTTGGCTTATGACGAGCCACACGCGACCGACCATTGCGGTTCCTGCACCGCCTGCTTGGACGCCTGTCCCACTCAAGCATTCGCGGCCCCCTACGTCCTCGATGCCCGCCGCTGCATCAGCTATCTGACGATCGAACTCAAAAGCGCGGTCCCGGCCGAACTCCGATCTGGGATGGGATCCTGGGTCTTCGGTTGCGACGTCTGCCAGGAAGTCTGTCCCTGGAATCACAAGCCTGACGCAACTGAGGAGTCCTTTTTCTCGCCGCGAGCTGGCAATAATCCCCTCGAGTTGGCGCCCCTCTTCGATCTAGACGATGCTTCGTTCCGCCTGCGATTTCGAGACTCGCCCCTCTGGCGCGCCAAGCGCCGCGGATTACTGCGAAACGCAGCGGTCGCCCTCGGCAACTATCCCCACCCTCCGGCGATACCGGCGCTGGTTCGCGGGCTATCGGATCCGGAGCCGCTGGTCCGGGAAAGCTGTGCTTGGGCCCTGAGCCAGTACGAAGAACCTCAAGCACGGTCCGCCCTGAGTTCCCGCCGCCAGATCGAGAGTGATCCTGGAGTCGCGGCGGAGTTGGATCGGGCTCTTGTGCCCTGAGTTC
>JALHPA010000077.1 GCA_022842745.1 Pirellulales bacterium | reverse complement strand
CGACTGGCTGTCGCAGGAGCGGAGCGAAAAGGCGCTGCAGAATGACTTTTTACGTCGGCTAATGTTGGCCGCCGAGGAAAGTCGGCGGCGCGTCTGGGCCGCCGGATCCCAGGCAGCCCGGCCCGTCATCGAGGCCGGGCGGATTGCCACGGCTATGGCGGTGGGGCTGCTCGTGGGATTGGCCTGCGCCGGATTAGGCTCGAATCGCCAGCATCGGGACGGGGAAGGAGTCGCCGTGTACGCCGCCGCCTCTGCGGCGCCAGGGCACGATGCGTGGCGGGAAGCCCGAGTCCAGGCACAACTGGTTGACAGTCTGGCTCTGCCGCTGGCCTGCCGCAAGGTGGAATTCGAGTTGCTTCTACCCCTTGCCGACACTTCTCCGCGGCTGACGCGCGATGCGTCCGCCTTCGTCAGCCAGTGCTGCACACAATGCCACGTGGTCAACGGCCGCACCCATTTAGGACATTCTGGCCGAGCGCGGGTCATCCAGAGCTGCGCCATCTGCCACGGCGAGCGGATTAGCGACATCTATTAGGCGACATCAATTCGAGATCGCGGGTCGGACAAATCGCTTGCTCGAATTGACTGGGAATGTGCCTTCGCAATGCCGCGCTAACGAGTAGTGGGCGCGGTTCTAGGCGAATGAAGATCGTTGACTTGCGCCGTCTGCTCGTGGGGAAAGTTCTTGGCCGCGGACTTGGTCTCCCCTCGCCGCGTCAAGCGTACGGTGATGGAGAGCGGATAGTCTCCCTTTGCGGGAACGGCGTAGGGGAACCAGTCCCCTAGCGACCAGAGTTCTGAATCATATCCATCAGCCGCAGCGCGAAAGTAGCGCGTTTGCGGAAGCAATTCTCGTTCGGAGTAAAGCATGTATTTGCGAGTGAACGAGGGCAGAGCCACCGCCAGCGACAACGTGCCTGTCGTGCCGGTTTTTCCAGCTTCGCGGCCTGCGGCGTTGAAACTGTCGAACTTTATCGCTGCCTGCGGGATGGGAAGCCCCGTTTCCGCGTCCACCACTCGTACCAATAGGGCCTGCGACAATTCCCCGTGGATGCCCTCGTAGCCCCGAAAAAACACCATCGACATCGCTCCCAATAGAAGAATTCCCAAACCGAGAATTCGTCCATCGGCCCAATGCAGATCGTCCCTCCGCAAAACGAGCACCGCCCCAACCCCGACCATCAGCAGGACCAATCCAAACTCGTGGAATTGACGCACCATCCCGACAGCAAAAGCTGCCACGGCGACCCCCGTCAGCAATGTGCGTAATGAAAACTGACCCATTTCCAGCGCTTGATTCGAGACGCCAACCCCGTCGGAACGCAACCTGTTCCCGATACACGGTCTCAGCAATGATTATAGTACGGGGACCAAGGTCGAGATGTTTCACGCAATCGGTTTGGCCATGCAGGACGAAGCCAGCTATATTTGCCAGTCGTGCGGAGAGCGGATCGTCGTGCCGGTCGACGTTTCGGCCGGAAGGCGGCAACGGTATGTCGAAGACTGCCCCGTCTGTTGCTGCGCCAACGTGTTGTTCGTGGAAGTCGACCGCCGCGGACGAATTCGCGTGGATGCCGAACCGGAATAAACCCTTCGTACCCCGCGATTGATCGCACACGACCAGCGAGCGAACAGCCCCATGTGGCCCGAGTCCAGCCAAACCCAGGAACTGCTTCGCGCCGCACGCACCGCCGAGCCGGCGGCCGTAAGCGCGCTGTTGGAGCGGCACCGCGAAGCCCTGCGGCGGATGATCGATCTGCGCATGGATCGCGTCGTGCAGCGGCGGGTAGACGCTAGCGACATCGTTCAGGATGTGCTGATCGAAGCCAACCGGCGTTTGACCGACTATCTGGCCAATCCCGCGATGCCCTTTCACCTCTGGCTGCGGCATATTGCCAAGGACCGGCTGATCGACGCCCATCGACGGCATCGAGTGGCCGCGCGGCGCAGTTTGGACCGGGAACAGCCGTTGACAGCGGCCCGGTTCCTGGACCAATCGACGATCGACTTGGTCGGCCAACTCCCCGACCGCGAAATGACACCCGCCGCGGCGGCCACCTGGCACGAGTTGCAGCGCAGATTCCAGGCGGCGCTCGACGAGCTGGATGAGCAGGACCAGGAAGTCATTTTGATGCGGCACTTCGAGCACCTTTCTAATAGCGAAGTCGCCACGGCCCTGGGTCTCACGGAGCCGGCCGCCGGAATGCGTTACCTGCGGGCCATGCGGCGGCTGCGGGTCCGGCTCGACGGCGAAAGCTGAACGCTTACCGTGCCTGTCCTGCCCCGGGCGCAGCGGCTAGACTGGGGCGCGCTCCGCCGAGCGTCGGCCATTCATCCCTTTCCGTGCCTCGCCGGGCGGTGCATTGGTCCGCCGCCGGCCGAATGGATTCTTGCTTCAACGAACCCCAAAAACGCATCCATGATTCCGCCTGCCCCCCCTTCTTTGCCCCATTGGGACCTGTCCACGATTTATTCCGGCCTGGACCAGGAGGATTACCGCGGCGATTTTGAACGGTATGAGTCAAGTTTGACGGCCCTGGAAGCCCATTTTCAGCGACACGACATTCGCCGGCGCCCCGCGCCGATCGCCGACAGTCCGCAGAACCTCGCCAGCCTGTTGCGTGAGACCTTGACGCTCGTGAACGCCGCCCAACTGCAAGCCGAAACGCTGGGGGCGTTCGTCCACGGGCTGGTGACGACCAACAGCTACGACGACCTCGCACAGCGGGAAAACAGCCGACTGGAACTACTCGGCACGCGCCGGCAAACGCTCGAAGTCCGGCTGAAAGGCTGGATCGGCTCTTTTGCCGAGCAACTGCCGTCAGTGATTGCCGCCCTACCGGAATTGGCGGAATACGAGTTCATTTTGCGGCTGGCGGCCGAACAGAGCCGCTACCTGATGAGCGACGAGATGGAGTCGCTTGCGGCGGAATTGTGCCTCGACGCCGGTGTGGCGTTTGGACGGTTGCAGGGGAATATCACCAGCCAGCTTTGCGTCCCCTTCGAGCGCGACGGCCGGGTGGAATCGTTGCCGATCACCGTGGTCAAGAACCTGGCGTACGACCCGGACCCGGCGATCCGCGAGCGGGCTTACCATGTGGAAATCGCCGGCTGGGCGTCGATTCGCACGGCCGTGGCCGCGGCGATGAATAGCGTCAAGGGGACCGCTCAAACGTTGGCGCGGCGTCGCGGTCGGCCCAGCGTGCTCTCCGTCGCGCTCGAAGAGAATCGAATTGACGCGGCAACGCTCGACGCGCTATTGGGCGCGATCGCCGAGTACTTTCCGATGTTTCGCCGCTATCTGACGGCCAAGGCAAAAAAGCTGGGCAAGCCGCGATTGCCGTGGTGGGACCTGTTCGCGCCGCTGGGCGCTGCCGAGCGGAGATTCGATTGGGCCGAATCGCGACAGTTCCTCGTGGAGAAATTCGCGACCTTCAGCCCCGAATTGGGCGAGTTCGCCGCTACCGCCTTCGATCGACGCTGGATCGACGCCGAACCCCGCAACGGCAAACGCGGCGGCGCGTACTGCATGCCGGTGCCAGGACGCGAGGAAAGCCGCATTCTCGCCAACTTCGACGGCAGCTTCGAGCAACTCAGCACCTTGGCCCACGAGTTGGGCCACGGCTTCCACAACCATTGCCAGCGCGGGCTGCCGATGCTCCGGCGAGGTTCGCCGGCCACGCTGGCCGAAACGGCCAGCATCTTCTGCGAAACCCTGATCGCGGAAGCCTCGCTCGAATCCGCCACGCGGGCGGAACAATTGATGATTCTCGAAGCCCAGCTTGCCGGTGCGACGCAGGTCTGCGTGGATATCAGCTCCCGGTACTTATTCGAGACCGGAGTGTTCGAACGACGCCAGACCGGCGAGCTGAGCGCCGACGAACTGTGCGAGCGGATGGTCGAGGCCCAGCGGCAAACGTATGGCGATGGCATCGATTCCAGCACCTACCATCCCTACATGTGGCTCTGGAAGCCTCACTATTACAGCCACGACTACAATTTCTACAACTTCCCCTATGCCTTCGGGCACCTCTTCGGTCTGGGGCTGTATTCGCTCTACCGCCAGCAAGGAGCGGCGTTCGTGCCGAAATACACGGCCCTGCTCCGGGAAACGGGTCAGGAATTCGCTGCCCCCTTGGCGCGCCGCTTCGGACTGGAAATCACCACGCGTGATTTCTGGCGGCAAAGCCTCCGGGAAGTCGAGCGGCAGTTGGAGCGGTACGAATCGCTAGCGTCAAACTGAACGATCGAACGGGGGCCGAAGCGGCCGATTGGAATTTGGAAAAGTCCACGCCGTCCCCTCACAATCGCCCTGAATTGGCTATCCCGCCATCTCCACCGCACCCAATTCCCGGCAGACCGATTCGACCGTTTCGGCTTCGACCTGCTCGTCTCCCCGACCGGCCCCCGCCAACATCGCCAGGTTGGCCAACTGTACGACGCGCCGCGGAACTCCGTCGGACAGCTCGTGCAGCCGGAGCATCGCCTCGTCGCGAAAGATCGGTTCGCGCCGCCCCGCCTGCCGCAGGGCGTAATGCAAATATCCAACCGTATCGATGATATCCCAAGGCTCCAGGTCGACCCGCAGGTCCGCCATCGCAATCAGCCGATCCCCGAGCTTGGCCACCTGATCCGGGGCCGCTGCCAGAACCAGCGTCAGGCGAGCGGCGGGAGAGCGGTCGGATTCCGCCAGCCGGACGATCGTATCCAAAACGGCGCTTGGGGCATGATCGGCGTCATCTAAAAGGATCACGGTCTCCAACTGCTGATAGCGGTTCTCCGCGATTCGGTCGAGAATGTCTCGCCACAGGGAGAATTCGCTGGCGCGGCGATCGGGATTGACCCCCAATTCGGCGGCGGTCAGCCACAAAAACTCGTGCAGCTCGATGCCAAACAGATTCAAATTGACCAACTGGCAACCCCGGCGGCGGAGCTTGCTGGCAAAGACCTCGAGTAACAGCGATTTACCGCTTCCCGATTCGCCCAGGCACAACCCCACCCGGCGGCGCTCGTCGACTAGAAACTGAAGCCGCGCCAGCGCCTCTTCCTGGATCGGGCTTTGATAGAAAAAGCGAGTGTCTAAAGACGTTCTGAACGGCGTTTCGCGCAAGCCCCAGTGCGATCGGTACATGAATCCCTCGTCGAGTACAGCCTTCCCTTGCTGCCGGAAAAGCCGGCGATGCGGTTTCCGCATTCCTCCATACATCGGTAGGATGACAGCCCGAACTTGAACGCGCGTCAGCGATAGCACTCGGACCTGGCAGTTGCACCCTCATGGCGGACCGCTATTTCGTCGCGACGCCCATCTCGGGCGACAGAGCAATTTTGGAAGGGGATGAGGCCCACCACCTGGGGCGAGTGCTGCGGGCCAAGCCCGGGCATCTGGTGACCTTGTTCGACGGCGGCGGGGTAGAGTACGAGGCGAAGGTAGTCCGGGTCGCCAGGCACGAGGTGGAATTGGGGCTTGTCGCCCGCCGCGAGGTGGATCGAGAGCTTCCGCGCCGGATTTCGGCTGGCGTAGCGCTCCCCAAGGGGGAACGGCAGCGGTGGCTGGTGGAAAAACTGACAGAGATTGGGGTAGCGAGTCTGGTTCCCCTAGTCACAGTGCGTGGAGTGGCGGAACCCGCGCCATCCGTGCTGGCGCGCCTCCGGCGCGGGGTAATTGAAGCCAGCAAGCAATGCGGCCGAAATCGACTGATGCAGATCGCCGAGCCAGTTGCCGTAACGCACTATTTCCAGTCCGCCGATGTCGCGGCCGCGCGGCTGATCGCTCATCCGGAGTGCCCGCGGATGGCGGATGGGCCGGACCCCTCCACGGGGCCGACCGGCGATCCATCCGACTGGTTTTTCGCCATTGGCCCGGAAGGAGGATTCACCGACCAGGAGGTGACAGCGGCTGCCGCGGCCGGCTGGCAGTGCTGTTCGCTGGGACCAACCATCTTGCGAGTGGAAACCGCCGCGGTCGCGCTCGCCGCAGGGATCGCGTCCGGATCGGGCGCATGGACGTCGAGATCGTGACTCGTTTCCGCCACGCTCCTCAAGTCATTTTTTCCCAGGGGACATCCTTCACGCCGGCGCTGAAATTCGCCGCGCGCGACAGCACGAACAACAAGTCGCTCAGCCGGTTCAGGTAGATAACAATTCGCTGGAAGGAACCGGCCGCCGACGCGGCGGACTCGGCCGATTGCCGCGATAGCGCCACCACCCTTCGCTCCGCCCTGCGGCAGACCGTGCGCGCCAAGTGAAGATACGCGGCGCCCGCCGTGCCTCCCGGCACGATAAAATTTCGCAGTGGGGGCAATGCCCCATCGAAGGCGTCGATCGCCCCCTCCAGCCTCGCGATACTTTCGGCCCCGATCGTGGCCAGCTTCATCGCTTGCGGGTCGGGCGTGGCCAATTCCGCCCCCACGTCGAACAGTTCGTTCTGAATTCGGCCCAGCAGGACGTCGATGTCCGTCGGGACCCCAGCCGAGCGCACGATTCCCAACACGGCGTTCAGTTCGTCCACCGTTCCATAGGCTTCAATCCGGGGCGCGTCTTTGGAGACCCGCGGACCGCCGAATGTCCCGGTTTCGCCGTCATCTCCGGTTTTAGTGTAGATTTTCAAGTGGTTGTGCTGTCGGGGACGTTGTGGTGGAGGTTTGCCGGGGGCCTCGGCCAGTTTTCCCGAGACCCAGGCCGACCCGCGGGCCGAACGCGGTTTGGCCTAAGCGGCGAGCGCTGCTCGACGGCCCTCGGTGGCCTTATAATACCCCGCTGGAACCGGTTCGCCATTCCCTCCCCAAGGAGAACGAAAAATCGTGAGGTTTTCAAACCGTCAAACGCTGGCCTTGATTGTCGCCGTCGTGGCATCTGTCCCATACCAATTTTCTGCCGCCGAGGACGCAGCTTCGCCTCGTACTCCCTCAGCGGTCGTTACTGCGGAGTTGTCGCCGCTAGAATCGCGCTACCTGCGAAATCTCCGCCAGGTCACCAGCGGAATGGTCAAAGCCGGCGAGGGATATTTCTCTCCCGACGGCCAAACAATCATTTACCAGGCTGTTCCCTCAGGGTATCCCTTCTACCAAATCTACAGCCAGCCGCTATCCGGGAGCGAGCCGGTCCTGCTCAGCACCGGCCGGGGGCGGACCACGTGCAGTTTCTTTCACCCCACCGGGCAAAGCATTCTCTTCGCCAGCAGCCACCTCGACCCCCAGCTCGACATGACCGAGGAGAAGGAGCGCAAGCAACAGGCGGAGGATGCCCGGACCGGCGTGCGTCGCCGCTACCAATGGGACTTCGACCCGCAGATGGACATCTTTGCCGCGGATCTTCGCGGCAAGAATTTGCGCCGCCTGACCGACGCGCGCGGGTACGACGCCGAGGGGGCCTATTCAGCCGACGGCAAGCAGATCGCCTTCTGCAGCGATCGGGATGGAGATCCAGACATCTACCTCATGGACGCCGACGGTTCCAATCTCCGCCAACTGACCAACCAGCCCGGCTACGATGGCGGACCGTTCATTTCCCCCAACGGAAAGTGGGTGGTCTATCGCAGCGATCGCAAGAAGGAGGGATTCTTACAGATTCACGTCATTGGCCTCAATGGCCAACACGACCGGGCCTTGACCGACAACGTGGGGGTCAACTGGGCCCCGTTCTGGCATCCGACAAAGCCATACATTATCTGGACCGGCGCGGATCACTCCAACGAGAAGGCCCGGCCAAATTACGACCTATGGCTGTTGAAGTACGAAGAGCGGGAGGATGGGATCCACCCCGATGGCGCGCCTGTGCGGATTACCGATCACGCCTCCGCCGACGTTCTGCCGGTCTTTTCGCCCGACGGCAAACGGCTGATGTGGACCAGCAATCGCACGGCCGATCGGCAGAGCCAATTGTTCATTGCCGATTTTGAGCTCCCCGCTGAGACGGCGGCTCCCCATGCGCCCCGTTGAGCCTCGCTTTCGATCGACCGCGCCTGGCACGAGACAGAGGCGTGCGGAGCGCGGTCTACACCTTTCCGTCCACCTTCCGCCCCTGCGCCGCGACGGCCTTTTTGAGCAGCGCGTTGAATTTGGCCACGGTCTCCGGCCCATCCAGGCTCGGAGAGAGGGTCAACGTGCCGCGGAGAAGTTGTTCCGCTTGCAGCGCCGATTTTTTCTCGCCGGTCGCCGCCGCTTGCTGCAAGAGACACGTTGCGGCGTTGTAAATCGCGTCGTAATACTCCGGCGGCTTCTTTGGCAACCGACCCAAGAGCAACCGGATCTTCGTCCACTGGGCAATGCAATCTTCGAAATGCTTTGGCTCCCGCGCCGACCAGGCCTGCAAAATGCGGGCCTTCTCCATCATCGGTTCCAGCGAATTGGGATGCGCGGCGATCAGCGCGTCGACTTGCTTCAAGGCTTCGTCGAATCGTCCGTCGTCCCGTAGCAGGCCAATTACCTGCGCCCGGATTCGCGTGAGCGCTTTCTC